>JBEIPT010000316.1:0-4570 GCA_040376895.1 Lysobacteraceae bacterium
CGTGCCGCGCACGTTGCTCAGCGTGAAGGCGCGGATCTTGGCGGCCTCGGCGGCGTCCGGCTCACGACCGTTCTTGGCTCTGAACTGGTCCATCTGCTGTTCCAGCGCCGTGTTCATGAACATGGCCAGGATCATCGGCGCCGGGCCGTTGATGGTCATGGACACGCTGGTGGTCGGCGCGCACAGGTCGAAGCCCGAGTACAGCTTCTTCATGTCGTCGAGCGTGGCGATGCTGACGCCCGAGTTGCCGATCTTGCCGAAGATGTCCGGACGGATCGCCGGGTCTTCGCCATACAACGTGACCGAGTCGAATGCGGTCGACAGTCG
This sequence comes from Lysobacteraceae bacterium, assembly GCA_040376895.1. Classification (GTDB taxonomy): domain Bacteria; phylum Pseudomonadota; class Gammaproteobacteria; order Xanthomonadales; family Ahniellaceae; genus Ahniella. The sequence continues at coordinate 328 of JBEIPT010000316.1, forward strand.
CGCAGAAGATTGGCCGTTGCTCAGGTAATGGAAACGACGGTTCGTGCGTTCCGGCGTGCCTTCACCCGCGAACATGCGCGTGGGGTCTTCGCCACTGCGTCGATAGGGATAGACACCGCCGGTATAAGGATACGAGCCCGGCAAGTTTTCCTTCATCAGGAACGCCAGCTGGTCACCCCAGTCGCGCATGGTCGGCACGGCGATCTTGGGAATTTTCTGGTGCGACAGCGATTCACGGTAGTTCTCGACGCGGATGACCTTGTCGCGGACCGTGTACTCGTTGTATTCGGCGCTGATCGCGCGTTTGCGCTCAGGCCATTCGCGCAGCAGGTTCAGTGCTTCGTTGCTGAGCGATTTGATGACATCGTTGTAGCGTTGACGAAGCGTCAGAAGGCTGCGGTCAATCACCTGGCCGCTTTGGGTCTGCAGCGCATCGGATGGATACAGGTCGAGCGGCTTCGGCAGCAGCGCGTCTTCCAGGTCGCGCAGCGTGTCGTGATAACTCTGTGCTCGCGAAGCCAATTCGGACTGCGATTCAGCGGAACGATTGATCCCCCGGCCCTGCTCGGCGATCTCCGCGAGATATCGGGCACGCTGGCCCGGGATCAACACGGTCGCACGCGGTTCCTTCAGGCTGGTGTCGACCGTCGGCGTCCATGCCGCCTCCGGCAGCTGCAGTTTTTCGCGGAGCAGCCGACACAGGTTCGAGAACATCCAACTGATGCCGGGATCGTTGAACTGGCTGGCAATCGTCGGGTAAACGGGGACGTCCTCGTCGGCCATCTCGAACGCCGTACGATTGCGCTTCCACTGTTTGCGCACGTCGCGCAAAGCATCTTCGGCACCGCGCTTGTCGAACTTGTTCAGTACGACCAGTTCCGCAAAATCGAGCATGTCGATTTTTTCGAGCTGGCTCGGAGCGCCGAAATCGCTGGTCATGACATAAACCGGGAAGTCGACGAGGTCGACGATCTCGGAGTCACTCTGCCCGATGCCGGCGGTTTCGACGAGCACCAGGTCGTAACCCTGCGCACGCAGAAAGCCGACACAATCCTTCAGCACGACGTTCGTCGCCACATGCTGCCGGCGGGTGGCCATCGAGCGCATGAAGACGCGCTTGCTGCGCAGGGTGTTCATGCGGATGCGATCGCCCAACAAGGCACCGCCGGTTCGACGCCGGGTCGGGTCGACCGAAATGACGGCAATACGCATGTCCGGGAACGACGCCAGGAATCGGTTCAGCAACTCATCGGTCACCGACGACTTGCCGGCTCCTCCGGTCCCGGTCAAACCCACCACGGGGGTTCGACTGCCCGCGAGCTGCCATTCCTTGCGCAGTGTCGCCAGTTCCGTCTCGCCGATTGACCCTTCCTCGATTGCGGAGATCATCTTGCCGATCGAGATTTCATCGTCGATCGCGACCTTGCCCGGACGCCCGGCACCCAAACGCCAGTTGTGCGTGCGGCGCACCAGATCCTCGATCATCGCGACCAGACCCATGGCCATGCCATCGTTCGGATGATAGATCCGCTCGACGCCATAGGCCTGAAGTTCGCGGATTTCCTCCGGGGTGATCGTGCCACCGCCACCGCCGAACACGCGGATATGGGCAGCCCCTCGTTCCTTCAGCATGTCGACCATGTACTTGAAGTACTCGACGTGGCCCCCCTGGTAGGAACTGAGCGCGATGCCGTCGGCATCTTCCTGAAGCGCGGCGCGCACGACGTCTTCAACCGAACGGTTGTGCCCGAGGTGGATCACTTCCGCACCTTGAGCCTGAATCAACCGACGCATGATGTTGATGGCGGCATCGTGACCGTCGAACAGGCTTGCCGCAGTGACAAAGCGCAAGGGCGTACGCTCGGCGCTCTGGTCAACGGCCGTCAGGGCTTGGGGTGTCGGGCTCATGGGCGTGCTGTCCTGGCAGATTGACCGTCGATTGTATCGGTTCACCGGCAGCACGCCATGAAACAGCCGTTTGGACAGCGAGCCACCCTGCTCCGACTGTGGTTCGTCATTACTTGACCAAACTCGGTCCTGTCCCTAACTTCCGGCACTGGCATTCGACTCTCCCCGGCCGGTCGGCGGGACCAATCCGGCCACCAACGCCTGCTTGCCCAAGCCCGAAATGATCAGGACTCCCCATGCGCCCATCCCTGAAACTCGCTTTCCTTGCCCTCACCCCATTGGCCGCATCGATCGCTGCCGCCGCGGGCGCCGACCACAAGGTCATCATTCCCAAAGGTGAGGCAGTGCCGGCCGGCTACAGAAAGCTGGTCGACTATGGGTCCTTTTCCTTGTACGCAGGCAGCGAGGCACCGACCGGCAGCGCAATGAGCAAGCTGCTCGACAACGCCGACATGCTGTTGTTCGACCGCCAGAACTTCAATACCCAGAACGAGGCCCTGCGCCCGCCAGTCGGCTTCGCGCTGAGCACGCCAACTGCAAGCGGCCTTCACCTGGTTCAATTCGTCGGACCGATGAAGGACGAGTGGCTGGCCGAAATTCGCCGGATGGGCGGCGTTCCGGTGCAGTACATCGCCAACAACGGCTACTTGCTGTGGGTCGACGCCAACACGCGCGCCCAACTCGGCAATCTCGTCGGCCAGAACGACTTCCTGCAATACAGCCAGCCATTACCCAGCTATCTGAAACTGGGTCCGACCCTGGCAGACGCATTTGCCCGCAACGTTGCCGGCGACACCCGTTATCCGATCACGGTGCAGCGCTACCGAACCGGCGGACAGGCGCACGATGCCCGTTTTGCCGCGATCGGGCTGAAATCCGAAACCAGTTGGACGCCCGTCCTGGCATTCGAGAACGCCCGCTTCAGCGCCAGCCTCGACCAGATCCGCCAGATCGTTGAAATGCCGGACGTATTCTGGGTCGGCGAATTCCTGCCGCGTCAGCTCTTTGACGAAGTGCAGTCGCAGATCGTTCGCGGGCATTTCGCTCCAGGCCAGGCTGGCCCTGCGAGCGAAGGGTACAAGGGCTGGCTGGAATCACTGAACTTCCCGACGACCCCGACTTCATACGCAATTGTCGACGTCACCGATGACGGAATCGGCAATCGCACCACAAACACCGGTGACGCGACGCTGCATGACCAGGGCAATATCGCGAATGCTTCGCGCGTGATCTACAACGGACCGTGCACTGCCGCGAATGGCACAGTCGGTGGTCACGGGCATATCAACACCAACATCATCGGCGGTTTTGATATCCGGGACAACGCAACGGTGCCTGGCGCGCGGTTCCCGGGAAACTACCAGCGTGGGCTGGGCATGAATCCCTGGGTCCGTTTGGGTGGCACACGCATCTTTGCGCCATCGTTCGACCAGAGCGCTTGCGGCGGTACGGATACGGGCGTGATCAAGCGAGTCCAGGACAACGGTGCGACGATTTCGAACAACTCATGGGGATGCGCAGGCTGTGCGGGCACCTATGACGACGGTTCACAAGCCTACGACGCTGGTGTGCGCGACGCCGACACCAGTGAATCCGGCAATCAGGAAGTCGTGTTCGTGTTCTCGGCCGGCAATTCGGGCTCCAATGCCGGCACGATTGGCACACCCGGCAACGGCAAGAACATGATCACCGTGGGAGCTTCCGAGAACAAACGCGAAACCGATGAGAACGGCAACTGGACGGATGGCTGCGACACTGGCCCGACCGGTGCCGACAACGCCATGGATGTCATCGCTTTCTCCTCGCGCGGCCCCGCGCCTGGCAACCGCAAGAAACCGGAAGTGATTGCACCTGGCACACACATTACCGGCACACAGGCCAATCCGAACGACGGCAGCGCCACCTGTGACGCATCACGACCGGTCGGCAATACAACCTACAACGCGTCTTCTGGCACCAGCCATTCCGGTCCGGCCGTCGCGGGCGTTGCCTCGCTGGTCGACTACTGGATCACCAACGGTCGCGGGACGATTTCCTTCGATGGCGGCAGTCCGAGCAAACCCTCGCCAGCATTGCAGAAAGCCTGGATGATGGCGCATCCGACCTACCTGACCGGCGTAGGTGCCAACGACACCTTGCCCAGCAACAGTCAGGGTTACGGCATGCCGAATCTCGAGGCGATGTTCAACAACGAACCCAAGTACGTGTTGAACCAGACCCGGGTGCTCGGCGCCACGGGAGAACAATTCGCGCTGGTCGGATCGATCGCAAATGGCAGCCGCCCGCTGCGCGTGGCGCTTGCCTACACCGACAAACCGGGTGCGATCGGTACGAG
>JBEIPT010000521.1:0-2413 GCA_040376895.1 Lysobacteraceae bacterium
ACTACGCCACGGTCGAGGCCATGTGCAACGACTATCGTGCTGCTGCGAGCATCGATCTGGAACACGATCGCGAAGATCGTGAACATGGACGCGTCATCCAATGTCCCGTGCATGCATTGTGGGCTCGGCGAGGTGTGGTCGGCAGGTGCTTTGATCCGCTCAAGGAATGGCGCACACTGACGGCATCCGAAATGCCGGTGACGGGGCGTGCGCTGGATTGCGGACACTACATCGCGGAGGAGGTGCCACAGGTGCTGCTGCGCGAGATGAATGATTTCTTTGTCGGAGGAGAGGGCGCTTGAGTCAGCACAGGATTGCAGTCATTGCAGGTGACGGAATAGGCAAGGAGACGGTGCCGGAGGGCATGCGTGTTCTGGAAGCCGTTGGTCGGAAATTCAATATTCAGTTCACGTGGGATGAGAAGCCCTGGAGCTGTGACCACTACCTGAAACACGGCCGCATGATGCCGGAAGGTGGTTTGGACGAGATTCGAAATCACGACGCGATCTATCTCGGCGCGGTGGGGTTTCCGACCGTGCCCGATCATGTGTCACTTTGGGGATTGCTCATTCCGATCCGGCGTGACTTCCAGCTCTACGTGAACCTTCGTCCGGTGCGGTTGATGCCGGGTGTACCTTCGCCACTCGTTGGCAGAAAGCCTGGGGACATCGACTTCTGGGTGGTTCGCGAGAACAACGAAGGCGAATATTCGTCCGTGGGTGGCCGCATGTACGGCAACACGGATGCAGAGTTTGTGACGCAGCTCTCGGTGTTCACACGCCGTGGGACGGACCGCATCCTCAAGTACGCATTCGAGCTGGCGAGCAAGCGGCCGCGCAGGCATGTGACATCGGCGACAAAGTCGAACGGCATTGCCATCACCATGCCCTATTGGGATGAACGCTTCAAGGCCATGGCGGCGCAGTATCCCGATGTGCAGACCTCGCAGTACCACATCGACATTCTCACCGCGCATTTCGTGCAGCATCCCGACTGGTTTGATGTTGTTGTCGGCTCCAATCTGTTCGGTGACATCCTGTCCGATCTGGGTCCAGCCTGTACTGGCACCATCGGCATTGCGCCTTCGGCCAATCTCAATCCGGAGCGCGAATTCCCCTCATGCTTCGAGCCGGTGCATGGCAGTGCGCCAGACATCTTCGGCAAGGGCATTGCCAATCCCATCGGGCAGATCTGGTCGGGTGCGATGATGCTCGAACACCTGGGCCACGCAGAGGCTGCCGCAGCGGTGATGAAGGCAATCGAAACGGTGCTGGTGGAAGGTCCGCGAACGCGTGACATGGGTGGCACGGCTGGTACTGTCGACGTCGGCAAGGCAATCGCGGATGCCATCGCGGGCTAGGCAATAAACTAAAACTGCAATGCAGATGGAGTTTCGTGCGGGGTAGTGCAGCAATCAGAGCAAACCAACTACAAGCGAATATTCGCAGAGGAGAAACATATGCAGACAAGCAGATTGATGGGCGCTTTGCTGGGCTCGTTGTTGATGATTGTCGCTGGCGTGACCGGCGCACAGGGCAAGTATCCGGAGAAGCCGGTCCGATACATCATTCCATTCGCGCCGGGTGGTGAGTCCGATATCGGCGCGCGACTGCAGCAACCCTACTTCAAGAAGAAGTTCGGACAGGAACTCATCGTTGAATCCAAACCCGGTGCGGGTGGCGCGCTGGCATGGGCGCAGGCCAACACGTTCCCGCCCGATGGCTATACGCTGATCAGCACCAACCTGCCGCACATCGTGTTGCAGCCGCTGGAGGGGCAGGTGCAGTACAAGACGGCTGATATCGACAATGTTCATTTCTATCACTACACGCCTGACGCAATCGTCGTTCGCGCGGAAAGCCCGTACAAGACCTATCAGGAGCTTGTTGCTGCCGCGAAGGCGAAGCCGGGTGAGGTGACGTTTGCCGGGTCCGGTACCAATTCGGCCAATCATCTGGCCAAGGAGCGGTTCGATCAGGTGGCATCGGTGCAGACGACCTACGTGCCGTACAAGGGCACAGGAGATCTGGTTGCGTCGCTGCTTGGCGGACATGTGTCGGCAGCCATGTCCTACGTGACGCTGGCGATCTCGCAGAAGAGCAAGACCCGCATGCTTGCAATTGCCACCGAGAAGCGCCACCCACAGTTCCCGGATGTGCCGACCTTCAAGGAACTGGGCATTGACTGGGTCGACGGTGCGTACCGCGGAATTGCCCTGCCGAAATCCGCGCCTGCGAATATTCGCAAGTCGGTGTCTGACATGTTCTCCGCGATAAATGCCGATCCCGAGTTTCGCCAGAAGATGGCGGACGGCGGATTTGAACTGGTCGATGTCACTGTCGACAAGATCCCAGCCTTCATGGCCGAGCGCAGCAAAACCTATGTGGAGCTTGCCCGACGTATGGGCCTGGTC
>JBEIPT010000436.1:0-3161 GCA_040376895.1 Lysobacteraceae bacterium
CCGCGGATCGAAAAGTCGCGCTGACGGATGCCAAGGCTGGAAAACCCATCGAACACAAGATGTGCGCCAATCCCATCTCGGACGACTTCCAGATTGGCCTGAAGCTCGGAGTCGGTGCGTTCGGTACACCAGCCATGTATGCCGATGATGGGCGTCAGTTGGGTGGCTATCTGGCGGCGCCTGCGTTGCTGGACCGTTTGAACCAAGCGAAACCTGCCAAGGCGGCACGTTGATTCGAACTGATTGTCAGGGCGTATGCCGACCGCTCACTGCGGATTGGCATACGCCCGATTGATGCACTGCTGATAACGCTCCTGTACCCGATTCGCGAACCACTCGGTGGTCAGCTTGCGGGTGATCTTCGGGCTCTTCAGCGTGATCTGCGGAATGGCTGCACGCGGAAACGGTTTCCCGGTGCGTGCATCGGCCAGCCGGAACACCGCGCGCCAGGTGGGTGTTTCCTCGAACGAGAAGGAATCTTCCAGCGACAGATCGCGACGGATCTGCGCTTCATCAACCGCGATTTTCGAAGAAAGCGCAAGCACCGCGCGTTCGGTTTCACCCTCGCGCCGACCGCTGAACAAGGACGTGTCGGGGATTCGCAGGTCACCATCCGGTATCAGCTTCTGATTCGCCAGAACACCAACGGCTCGTTGAAACGCCGCATTCCGACTCGCATACCAGCCGGCGTTGAAATCAGCGTAACGATAGATATGGCGTTCGTAGGAGTTCGGATATTTCAGGAGGTGCGCAATGCCGAAGTACAGGCCCCCTCGCCGCGTAAAGATCTCGTCGCGAATCGAGTGTCCGGTGTCATGGGGATAACCATGGCGTTCGGAAAAATCCTCGGCAAACGCGATGGCGACCTGCATCGACCCGCCGGTGCGCACGGGGTTTGCCTGAGCGAACAGTTTCTGACCCAGCGGTACCCGGGCAATGAGTTCCTCGAACAGGTCGCTCATGTCCTTCTCAGTGCGCAGGGCCTTCACGCGATCGCCGAAACTCCGTCCTTCGCCGGAAGGCAACAGCAACGCGGCATCCACCGCGAACCTGGGGATCCGCAGTGCAGCGGCACGCCGGTCGATTTCTAGCCGCGCGATCCCGGGCAACCCCGGTACTTCCGGGTTGGCTCGATAGCCTGTCTCCTGTTCGATCACGGCAAGTACTGCGCAGAGATTGTCTGTGCTGGGCGGCAGTTTCAGACTGGCGAAGGAAGACTGGATGTCGGTCGCCCAAAGCCTGCGGTCCTCAACGCGCTGGGGGATCAAGTGTTCGAGTTGGGCTCGAACCTCTTCCGGCGTGCGCTCAAGGGGTTTCGACACCGGCGTCGAAGCGCAGGCGGCAAGCATCAAACAGACAAATCCCGTCCAGAAGCATCGAATCATGCCGCGAATATACAGAAGCGGTGGTGCGCAGTGGGTACGCTGGGCTTCGGTTCGCTCAGCACCAGTCTAACCGGGTGTCGTTGTGTCGGTCGCGATGTTTCCGTCCACCAGGGTGACGGTTCGATCACACTGTTCGGACAGGCGTGAGTCGTGCGTGACCAGCAGAACGGCGCAGCCGAACTCGCGGTTGAATTTTCGGAACAGCTCGAACACTTCTGCGGCGGATTTGCTGTCCAGATTGCCGGTGGGTTCGTCGGCGAGCAGCAGGGCTGGTCGTGTGACCAGCGCGCGGGCCACGGCGACACGGTGTTGCTGGCCACCGGAAAGCTGGTCCGGATACCGGTGCTCGAGGCCGGCCAAACCCACGTCCGCCAGCAGGCCTTTGCCGCGTTCGATCTGCTCGCGGGAGGGCTTTCCGGTCGTCACCATCAACGGCATCAGCACGTTCTCGAGAGACGTAAATGCCTGGATCAAATGGTGGAACTGGAACACGAAGCCGATCGTGCTGCCGCGTAATGCAGTGCGCCTTGTATCGTCCATTGCACTGGTCGGGTCGCCCAACAGAAACAGCTCCCCCGATGTGGGTTTGTCCAGCAGGCCGATCACGTTCAGCAAGGTGCTTTTGCCCGAGCCCGATGAGCCCACGAGCGCCGCGAAGTCGCGTCGAACGAGACGAAGATCCAGCCCGTGCAGCACTTCCACTTCGGTGGGCTTGCCGACGTTGTAGCTCTTCTTCAGGTTGTGAAGGCGCATGACCTCCTGATTGGCGTCATGCTCAGGCATGGCGGATCGCCTCCACGGGATCGAGGCGGGCCGCGCCACGCGCCGGCACGGCAGCGGACACCACACCGGTGATCGTGGCAACCAATGCAGCGACCACCGGGAGCCAAGGGTCCACGGGGATATAAAAGAGCTTGGGTCCGAAGGTATTGAACGTCCAGACCAGTCCATATCCGGCCATGCCGCCCAGCAAGGAACCCGCCAGGCCGAAGATCGCGCCCTGCACCAGGAATACTTGCAGCATTTGTTGGCGCGTGGTGCCCATGGCGCGCAGGATGCCGATCTCGCGCGTGCGTTGAACCACACTCACCGACAGCACGCTGGCGATGCCCAGCGCCACGCTCAAGGCGACGAACACACTGATCATCTGCGTCGACAGGCTCTGCGATCGCAAGGCGTTCATCAGCTGTGCGTTGGTTTCCATCCAGCTTTCAGACTTCAGTCCGGTCAGGCGCGCAATTCTCGCCGCCACTTCCTGAGCCGCAAAGATGTCGTCGACAGTGACGTCGATGATCGTTGCAGCGCCGGGCAGGTTCAGCAGCGACTGGGCCTGCTTCATGTCGAGGTACACATATCGGGCGTCGAGTTCGCGCACGCCCAGTTCAAAGATCCCGGCCACGTTGACCACACTCTCGCGGCCCTGACCACCGTCGATGCGCAACTTGTCGCCGACCCGCAGACCAAGATCGATCGCGAGTTGTTTGCCGATTACTGCGTCCCCGGCGCCGATTCGGAACACCCCGGCGACAATGTCGTCCTGTATCGGAATGATCTTTTGGTATCGCGGCGCATCGATGCCGACCAGCGCCACGGATTCCAACGCTTCGCCCCGGCGCGCAAACGCAGGCCCGGAAATGACCGGGGATACCGCGGTCACCCGCGGCAGTGTGTCGAGTGTGTCCCGTACCTGCTGCCAGTTGTTGATGGAGCGCAGGCGCTGGGCGCGTTTGTTTTCCAGCACTAGTTGTACTGTGCCATCCGCAGGCGGCAGGATCC
>JBEIPT010000535.1:0-2315 GCA_040376895.1 Lysobacteraceae bacterium
CCTGACCGGCATCTGGGCCCGTGATGGCGCCCACCTGCTGAACGCTCGCAGCGGCAAACTGGAAGGCGGTGAAGTGGTCCTGATGGATGCCCGCCTGTATGAGTTCGACGAAGCCGGGCGCCTGCTTGGCATCATCCGCGCCGAAAAGGCCCGCAACCGGGATGGCGTCTGGCGCTTCGAACAGTTGCGCAGGTTTGCGTTTACCAAGGCGAAAGTCACGAGCACCGAGGAAAAAAGTTGGGTCTGGCCGTCCAAACTGGATCCGCGCCTGATGACGCTGGGCCTCGTCAAGCCACGTTACCAGGCGGTCTCCGATCTGCGCCGGCATATCGACTATCTCAACCGCAACCGTCTCGATGCCAGTATTTTCATGGATGCACTGTGGACGCGAATGGCCTACCCGCTAGGGGCCATCGCACCGACCTTCCTAGCCTTGCCATTCGCGTTCGGGTTCCTGCGCTCCGGCGGCTTTGGCAAACGTCTGATGATCGGTGCCGTGGTCGGGCTGAGTTACTACTTCTTCGCCCGGATGATCGGCGACCTGGCCGGGGTCTACAAACTTGATCTTGCCGTTGCCAACTTCCTGCCGCCCTTGTTGCTCATGGCCGGCGGCACCTTGTATCTGGTTCGGAGCAGATAGGCGGAGGCCTCAAGCCATCCGTGTCATCTGGCAGACCAGTTCCATGAACGTGTTGATGTTGCGTGTCATGCGCTGGTTCAAGGCAGCGGCATCGATGCCCTGCACGAACGGATCCTTGGGATCGGCGACGCCACGGAACGCACAATCGAAGTTGCAGCGCATGGGCACGTGCGGAGCGTTCTGATCACGCCAGGCCCGGTTCGTGAAAAAGTAGGTTTGTCCGCAGACCGGCGGCCACTGATGCGTGGGATCGCCGTAAGCACTTTCATGTGACCAGTGCGGGGTGATGATCAGAGCCTTGGCGTCGGGTGCCAGCACCCGCCAGAGTTCGTCAAAGAACACGCAGCGCTCGGCGCCGGTCAGATGCTCCAGCACATGCGAACAGTGCACTTCGCCGACACTGCCGTCGGCAAACGGCCAAGGCACCTGGCGCAGATCATGGACCACATCGACGCCATCAAAAGCCATCGAGTCCATGCCGGTGAAACCCGGTTTCTTGTTCGTGCCACACCCTAAATCAAGTTTGATCAGGCTCACAGTCTTGCTCCCGGAGAATCGGATTTCCCGGCTTGTTCCAGCATCGGAGTCGCCTGCAGGACGAGTGTCGGAATCCGGCCTGCAGGCAAACCGATCAGACACTCAGTCGCCAGTGCATACAGAATGGGTTTGACCTCAGCCAACACCTCAGGATCGGCAAACAGACAAGCCGGACGATCGCCGCCGAGCTGCACGTTGCGCGCCCATTTCAGAGTATCGAGCAGGTTCTCGGCGCGCTCTCGGGCAGTGCCGGTTGGTGCATCGAGCTCGACCACGTCAAATCCCTGGTCGGCCAGCGCCGCGGTGAACGGCACGTAGCCCCAGACCGGCCGATCGGCCGACAGGATCACCGCCAAATGTTTGCGCGGCAGCAGACCGCGGGTCACGAATACATCCCGCAATCGCTCGTCGCGCAAGGCCAGCTGCCGAGGTTCACGCTTCAACCCGTCGGGAGCGAAGGATTCCGCAATGGTTTGGCCCAGGATTGATGGAATCGACTCATCACGATGCCAGAGTTCAAATCGTGCCGACTGATTCGCCGACGTCAGCGCCACCAGGGTCAATCGCTGATCGAACGACCGGCCACGCACATCGATGATGGTGCCCGGGTTCTTGATCGTCCACTGCAGGTAGCGCGACGAATCAGGATGACCCGGATCAAAAATCTCTGCATTCGGATCACCGGTGAGCCACAGCGCGCCGATGATCGATCGACCGTCGAAGCTGCGCATCCAGTTCGTCGGCTGCCGCGACTGGCTCGAACTGAGCTCCTCGAGTTCGCCCTTCCTGAGCCGCAGGACCCGACTGCCGCCAGTCTCAGGCAATTCCAGAAGGACGAGGGAGCCATCGGCAAACGTTCCGACCAGACGATGGCTGTCGGCCAGGCCCGACGAAACCAGGGGTTGCCATTTGCCGCCGCTATCGGTGCGCTGCCAGTGGACGTGCTTGTTGCCGCCCTGAACATCGACACAGTCGGCATAACGGAGACTACCGGCCGGGTCGTTGATCAGATCGCAGGTACCCGACAATCGCGACACTGTTTTGCCCTTGCCGCCTTCGAACTCGACGCGATGCAATTCGGTCTTGGGCCGTCGACCCAGGCGGTCGGCAAGGACTTCGAAACCGAACATGTCGGCAG
>JBEIPT010000429.1:0-3275 GCA_040376895.1 Lysobacteraceae bacterium
ATCAGGCCCTTCATCTGCCGCATCAGGCCCTTGACGCCGCCCCCGGCCAGCTTCGACATCATCTTCTCCATCTGCTGATACTGCTTCAGCAGGCGGTTGACGTCGGCCGGTTGGGTGCCCGAGCCCTTGGCCACGCGCACCTTGCGCGAGCCGTTCAGCAAGTCGGGGTGGCGACGTTCCCGCGGCGTCATTGAATTGATGATGGCGATCATCCGGTCGACATCGCGGTTGTTGACCTTGTCCTTCAGGTTCTGCGGGATCTGCGCCATACCCGGCAGCTTGTCCATCAGACCCGTGAGACCTCCCATGTTCTGCATCTGCGACAACTGGTCACGCATGTCGCTCAGGTCGAACTTCTTGCCCTTGATGACCTTTTCGGCCAGCTTCTGGGCCTTCTCGGCGTCGACCTTGCGTTCGACTTCCTCGACCAGGCTGAGCACGTCACCCATATCCAGGATGCGCGACGCGGCGCGATCGGGATGGAACGGCTCGAGTGCGTCGGTTTTTTCGCCGGAACCGACAAACTTGATCGGGCGGCCCGTGATGTAGCGGACCGACAGTGCGGCACCACCGCGGGCATCACCATCGGTCTTGGTCAGCACCACGCCGGTGAGCGGCAAGGCCTGGGCAAACGCCTTGGCGGTATTGGCCGCATCCTGGCCGGTCATGGCGTCCACGACGAACAAGGTTTCAATCGGTTTGAGGGCGGCATGGATTGCCGCAACTTCTTCCATCAAGGCCGCGTCGATCGCCAAACGGCCGGCAGTGTCGACGATCAGCACATCGGCGAAATTCTTTCGGGCTGCATCGAGCGCGCGTTCGGCGATCGTCACCGGCGCCTGGCCCGGTTCGCTCGGATGGAACAACGCGCCGACCTGGCCGGCCAAGGTCTGCAGTTGTTCGATCGCTGCCGGACGGTAGACGTCGCAACTGACAACCATGACCTTCTTCTTGCGGCGTTCCTGAAGATGCCGTGCAAGTTTGGCGACCGTGGTGGTCTTGCCAGCGCCCTGAAGGCCCGCCATCAGGATCACTGCCGGGGGTTGTGTGGCGAAGTTCAGGTCGGCGTTGGCCGTGCCCATCACCGATGCCAGTTCCTGCTGGACAACCTTGACCAAGGTCTGGCCGGGCGACAGGCTGCGCAGGACATCCTGGCCGACCGCACGCACCTTGATGCGTTCGATCACTGCTTGCACGACCGGCAATGCCACATCGGCCTCGAGCAGCGCCACGCGCACTTCGCGCAAGGACTCGCGGATGTTTTCCTCGGTCAGGCGGGCACGACCACGCAACTTGTTGATGGTGGCGGACAGTCGTTGACTCAGGTTCTCGAACATGACGGGTGGCCTTGCGTATAAAACGAGCCGGGCAGTATAGCCCAGGCACGGCATCACATTGAGCCGCCCGGTTTTTGGGGCCTCCGTTCCATGTCAAACTTCGGCCATGTGGCTTCCGATCGTCCTTCTGGCTGTCCCTGTTTATCTATTTGCCGCCTGGCGCCTGTTGGCGCACGGTGCAGCCGGCGTGCGCGTGCCATGGATCGGCGTACTTGCGGCCGGTCTCCATGCTTTGGCAATCGCGTTGACCTGGCGTGCCGGTGGCGCAGTGGTTCTGGGGTTTCCGCTGGCGGTTTCGGCGGTTGGCTTGAGTCTGGTCCTGGTATTTCTGGCATTGGGTACGTCGCGGCGGATCGCAAGCCTCGGGACCGCCATCTTTCCGATTGCCGCGTTCAGTCTGGTGGTCCACGGAGTGCTGGCAACCGGTCAGGACACCCACCCGGATCGGGCTGTCACTGACTGGCGCATCCTGCTGCATGCGGCGCTGGCATTGTTGGCATTTGCGACCTTGTTGATGGGTGCCCTGACGAGTGTGATGCTGGGCTTGCAGGAGCGCGCTCTGAAGACACGGCGTCTGCAGAACTGGATGGATCGAGTGCCGCCGCTCACGCAAGTTGAGGCGCTGGTGTTCCACTTGATCGGTGCAGGTTTCGGCATGCTCACACTGGCGCTGGTCACCGGCGCCTTGTTTGTCCAGGATCTGTTTGCCCAACATCTGGCGCACAAAACGGTGCTGTCGGTGCTGGCATGGCTGGTCTATGGTGGCTTGTTGCTGGGGCGCTGGCGCTTTGGCTTGCGGGGCATGCGCGCGGTGCGTTGGACCCTGTTGGCCACGGTATTCCTGAGTCTGGCGTTCCTGGGCAGCAAGTTCGTTCTGGAAGTCCTGCTGCAGCGACCATGAACGGCAGGATTTGACGCCGCAAGACAGCACTTGATTCCAGGGGCAAACGGCCTTAACAAGGAGTCATGAATCTGGACCTGACCGACCGACTGCAGCACTGGGCTGCCCTGCGCGACAGCAACGACGCCGACGTCAGTTTGCTGGACGGGGCTTTGTTGATCGCCGCCGACGAATATCCCGGACTCGACCAGCATGTTTGCCGCCAACAAATCGCCGAATTGGCAGGGACCATCGCGGCTCGCATGGATGATCTGTCGGAGCCGCTGGAGCGCTTGCGCGTGCTGAATCGCCTGGTGTTCCAGGAATTCGGGTTTCAGGGTAACGAGTCCGACTACTACGACCCGCGCAATAGCTATCTGAACGAGGTGCTTGATCGGCGTCTGGGCAATCCGATTTCGTTGGCAATCCTGCACATCGAGCTCGGACGAAGGATGGGACTTGGCCTCGAGGGAGTTTCGTTCCCGGGGCATTTCCTGGTGAGATTTCCGACCGAAGATGGTCTGCTCGTGCTCGACCCGTACAACCGCGGCAGATCGCTGAGTCTAGATGAGCTTCGCGAACGTGCTGCCGGCCATTTTCAGAACGGCCCGATCAGTGATGAGCAGATGACTCGCCTGCTCGAACCGTCGGACGCGCGCAGCATCCTGGGCAGGGTTCTGCGCAACCTGAAACAGCTCTACTACGAGCGCCAGGACTACGAACGCGCGCTGCGATGTGCCGACCGGCTGATCACGCTGAATGACGACCGGGACACCCTCGAACGTCGGGATCGCGGCAATCTTTACCAGTTGGTCGGACACGCCGAGGCGGCGATTGCCGACTGGCGGACCTACCTCGAGCGCCAGCCTCAGGGTGAGGATGCCGATTCCGTGCGGCAATCGATCATCGCGGCGGCCGGGCCGAAGCGGCGTTTGCATTGACTTTGGGTGCCTGGCTGGCGCCAGGGCGTGCTTGGCAAGCCAAGCACCAAGGGCCGCAGTGCTTGCCTAAACCCCTCCCAACCCTCCCCGAACATCGGGGAGGGCTTTTGTTTGGAC
>JBEIPT010000444.1:0-3036 GCA_040376895.1 Lysobacteraceae bacterium
CCCGACAGGGGCAAGGCTCGGAGACGCCACACCAGCAGGCCAATCAGCATAAGAGTGCTGATGGCAAGCCAGCGATGCACGAACTGCACCGTGCCCGGGTTCTCCAGGAAATTCAGGATCACCGGGTCGAAGCTCAGGAAGTTCGGCGGCACGAATTGGCCGCTCATCAGCGGGAACGTGTTGTAGACAAGGCCGGCACGCAGGCCGGCGACAAATGCGCCGAACAGGATCGTGACGACCAGAAATGCCGCGACGAGCCAGACCAGCCGGCTTGTGCGCGCGGCGTCGCGCGCCCGCGGCCACAGGGCGCGCGAGCCGATCCAGAACATGGCCGCAAAGATGGTCAACGCCAGGCCCAGATGGGCCGCAAGCCGGTAATGACTGACGCGCGGAATATCCACGAGGCCGCTCTTGACCATGTACCAACCCATGTAGCCCTGTGCGGCGCCCAGCAGCAGGGTGCCGAACAGGGGCCAGCGCAGGGTGGGCGGAATCCGGCCGCGCAGCAGGAACCAGAAGTAGGGCAGCGCAAAACAGAGCCCAAGAACGCGCGCCAGCAAACGGTGCGCATACTCGTACCAGAAGATCAGCTTGAACTCATCGAGTGACATGCCGCGATTCACTTTCACGTACTGCGGGCTGTCCCGATAACGCTCGAGCTCCGCTTGCCATTCGGCGTCACCCATCGGTGGCAGGATGCCGGTCACCGGTTTCCATTCGACGATCGACAGACCTGATTCGGTCAGGCGTGTGGCGCCGCCGAGCATGATCAACGCAAACAGGACAACACAGCACACCATGAGCCATTGACCGATGGCGCGGGTGTCGGCGTCGCGGGACGCCAGGGGAAGGGTGGTGGACATGGGGCAGGTCACTTGTATGGGATATGCACAGCATGCCGTGTAACACCGCCACTGTCATCGGCTCGTGGATGGCACTTGAATCCGGGTTGACCCATGTCAAGGACAGTGGCTGCCCTGAAGGCGGCAAATAGGCACATGTTCCGAGGGCCCGCGAAGCGAAGCCCAGGAACCGCCTTCAGACCCCAGTGCGGAGCCCGCCATGAACCCCGAACACGACTCACCGGAAGAACAGGTGCCGTGGATGCAGCAACTGCTCGACAACCCGTTCCTGCTGTTGTTCCTTGGCGTGATGACGCCGATGGTTGTCTACACGCTCTGGGGTGTGATCGACATCCTGACCTTGCCGACCGCGAAATGAGGGTGCCGACATGACCGCCATTCTCCCTCCCGCCGAACGACTGTGGTGGAAACACCCGCTGGATCGTGTCGAAGGTACCTGGATCGCCATCGCGTTCGTCTGGTGCCTGGTGATGTTCTTCATGATGGTCTGGTGGCATGCCTACGGGCGCCAGAACCTGTCGACCGAAACCTACAAGACCACGCCGCAGCTGTTTTCCGAAAAGGCGCAGCGCATGGTCGACCAATACACCGTTCGCACCGAGACCGACCTGCAGACCCCGGTCGTCGCACCACCCGCTGGCAGTGATGTCTATCTGATCGCGCGCCTGTGGAGCTTCTGGCCGATCCTCGAACTGGAGAAGGACAAGAGTTACCGACTGCACCTGACCTCGATGGACTACAACCACGGATTCTCGCTGCAGCCGGCCAACATCAACATCCAGATTGTCCCTGGATACGAACACGTGATCACGGTCACGCCGAACCAGACCGGCACCTATTCGGTGGTCTGCAACGAATACTGCGGCATCGGCCATCACATGATGGTCGGTCGCATCTACGTGAAATAAGCGGAGACGACCATGTCCAACGCCACCACCTACCGGACCTGCCCACGCTCCGGGCTCCAGTTCGAATCCCAGGCCGAGAAGCTGATGATCGCGAATGCCGTCGCGGCTGTCGTGTTCCTGCTCATCGGCGGCATCCTCGCGATCGGCGTCGTGCTCACGCGCTGGCCGTCCATCCACTGGCTCGAAGCCGACACGTTCTACCAGGTCCTCACTGCCCACGGCATCGACATGCTGATCTTCTGGATCATCTTCTTCGAGATCGCCGTGTTGTACTTCTGCTCGTCGACCTTGCTTCGCTGCCGGATTGCCACGCCCAAACTAGCCTGGACCGCATTCGCGTTGATGGTCATCGGTTCGGTGGTCAACAACGTCGCCGTCTATCAGGGCGGATCCAGCGTGATGATGACCTCCTATGTGCCCATGATGGCCGCGCCATCGTTCTATCTTGGGCTGATCCTGTTTGCAGTCGGTGCACTCATCGCCTGCTTCGTGTTCTTGGGTACCTTGGTGATCGCCAAACGCGAGAAGACTTACCAGGGTTCGGTCCCCTTGGTGACCTTCGGCGCGATTACCGCATGCATCATCGCGGTCTTTACGATCACGTCGGGGGCGATCATCCTGGTACCCACCTATCTGTTGTCCCTGGGCGTCATCGATTCCGTCGATCCGCTCATCTACCGCACCATCTGGTGGGCTTTCGGGCATTCGTCGCAACAGATCAACGTCGCTGCACATATCTCGATCTGGTACGCCGTGGCTGCCATTGCCTTTGGCGCCAAGCCAATGTCGGAGCGGGTCAGTCGCGGGGCGTTCCTGCTCTATATCCTGTTCCTGCAGTTGGCGAGTGCGCATCACCTGCTCGCCGATCCCGGCATGAGCACGGCCTGGAAAGTCGTCAACACCAGTTACTTCATGTACTTCGCGGTTCTGGCGTCGATGATCCACGGCTTGACGATCCCGGGCGCCATCGAAGTGGCGCAGCGTGCGAAGGGTTACAACAACGGCCTGTTCGAGTGGCTGCGCAAGGCGCCGTGGGGTAACCCGGTGTTCTCCGGCGTGTTCATCTCGCTCATCGGCTTCGGATTCCTCGGTGGGATCTCCGGCGTGATGATGGGCACCGAACAGCTCAACATGATCATCCACAACACGATCTATGTGCCGGGTCATTTCCATGCCACGGTCGTCGTCGGCACGACCCTGTCGTTCATGGCGCTGACGTACTTCCTGATTCCGGTGCTGTTCCGCCGCGAGATGATCAATCCGAC
>JBEIPT010000310.1:0-4639 GCA_040376895.1 Lysobacteraceae bacterium
GCCAGCGCCAGCAAGACTTCAATCGGGATCATGATCCGTTGCCCTTTGCTCAGGTCTTGCGTGCACGCGGATGAGCGGCATCATAGACGCGCGCCAGATGCTGGAAATCGAGGTGCGTGTAAATCTGCGTGGTGGCGATATCGGCATGCCCCAGCAATTCCTGCACGGCGCGGAGATTGCCGCTCGATTCGAGTACGTGGGATGCACACGAGTGCCGAAGCATGTGCGGGTGGACCCGTTGCCAGACACCTTGCCGCTGCGCCCAGGTCTTCAGACGCGCCTGCACGTTGCGGACTGAAATGGCCCGCTCTCCGCGGGCGGTGAACATGGGCTGCGCCGGCGACGATGGCGCCTGATCCGACTGCCATGTCGCCAGGGCCTTTGCGGCCACACTGCCGACGGGCACCACTCGTGTGCGCTGACCCTTGCCGAGCACCCGCACCAAACCTTCGACAGCGTCGTAGTCGTGCCAGCGGAGATTGACGAGTTCACTGAGGCGCAAAGCCGACGAGTAGAACAATTCGAACATCGCGCGATCACGCACGGCCAATGGATCGCCCTCGGGAAAATCGAGCAATGCATCCAATTGGTCGGCGTCCAGCACTGACGGCAATTTGCGCGGCGACTTCGGTGCGCGGATTCCGCGCGCCGGGTTGGCACCCAGGACACGTTCGCGAATGAGCCAGTCGAAAAACGAACGCAGCGCCGACAGCTTGCGAGCGAGACTCTTGCCCGACAAACCCTGCCGATGAGCTTGTGCGACGAACGCACGCACATGTTCGGCTCGCACCTGCGACCACTCGACCATCGGGCTTTGGGCGGCACCCCAATCGGCGAACCGCTGCAGGTCTTCGGCATAGGCCTCGATCGTGCCTGGCGCCAGCCCTCGTTCGACCTCCGCATGGCGCAGGAACGCCGTCTGCAGCGGACTTCGAGCCGTCGGATCGGCGTTTGTTGGCGCAGACTTGTTCACAGCGTGTGTCGATTGACCTTGAGTTGCCGGATGCTGTTGTACTCTAAAGTGATGAAGATTTTCCATCTACATGATTTGATTGGCTTTTTAAAAAAGAACCGCTTCTGAATCTTGACAGTTGCCGGCTCGGCTGGTCGGCCCGCCGCATCAACGTTTGCGGGGTTTCGCACAGAGTTATCCACAGGCCGGGGGCACACTTGGCGAAGTGATTCCGGAAGGCGTCCGAATCCACACGCACAGACTGGCGATGCGACCTCGAATCCGTGCGACCGGACACGTTTTTCTGCCCGGATTGTGTCAGGGACCGGGACCAGTGAGTCAGCCGCCGCCTGCTAAACTGAACATCTTCCCTTTGGTGCAGGATTGAGTGGTGAAAGATCTTATTCGCAAGCTGATCGACGAGACCTGCAAGGCATTGACCGAAGCGGGCCAATTGCCGGCCGTGGCGCTGCCCGACTACGTGATCGAGCGCACCCGCAACAAGTCGCATGGTGACTTTGCAGTGAACATCGCGCTGCAACTGGCCAAAATCGCCCAGCGCAAACCGCGTGAAGTCGCCGAACTGATCGTCGCGAAACTGCCGGCACACGCCGACATTGCCAAAGTCGAAATTGCTGGCCCGGGTTTCATCAACCTGTTCCTCCATGCCGATGCACTCACGCGAACGGTCGCTCGTGTCCTCGACAACCCACGTTACGGCTTTGCGGAACCGGGATCGCGCGCATCGATCACCGTCGAGTATGTGTCGGCGAATCCGAATGGGCCGCTGCATGTCGGCCATGGTCGGGGCGCCGCCTATGGCTCTTCGCTGGCCAGCCTGCTTGAAGCAGGCGGATACACAGTCCATCGCGAGTACTACGTTAACGATGCCGGCCGGCAGATGGACATCCTCGCGTGCAGCGTCTGGTTGCGCTACATCGAACTCGGCGGCGACACCATCCGTTTCCCTGACAATGGTTACAAGGGCGACTACGTCCACGGCATCGCGCGCGAACTGCGCCTGAACGATGGCGGCAGTCTGCATCGCCCGGCAGCCGAAGTGCTCGCCAACCTGCCACTCGATGAAACCCAAGGTGGCGACAAGGAAGCCCATGTCGATGCATTGATCGTGCGTGCACGAGCCATGCTCGGTGATGCCGAGTACCAGCGCCTGTTCAATGCCGGGCTCAAGGCCTGCCTGAGCGACATCAAGGACGACCTGGCCGGCTTCGGCGTTACCTACGACAACTGGTTTTCGGAACGATCCCTCAGTACCAGCGGCGCCGTGCAGCGTGCGATTGATGTTCTGAAATCTCAGGGGCACATGTACGAACAGAACGGCGCATTGTGGTTCCGTGCGACGACGTTCGGCGACGAGAAGGATCGTGTGGTCGTGCGCGAAAATGGCGCCACCACCTACTTCGCGTCCGACATCGCCTATCTTCTGAACAAGTTCGACCGCGGCTTCGAGCGGGCAATCTATGTCTTCGGCGCCGACCATCACGGATACGTCGCCCGACTCAAGGCTGCCGCCCAGGGGCTCGGTGTCGACCCGAACCGGCTGGAAATCAAGCTGGTGCAATTCGCCATCCTGTTTGAAGGCGGCGAGAAGCAGCAGATGTCCACGCGTGCCGGGCGCTTCGTGACCCTGCGCGATCTCCGCGAGGACATCGGCAAGGATGCGGCGCGATTCTTCTATGTGATGCGCAGCCACGACCAGCATCTGGACTTCGATCTGGATCTGGCGCGATCGCAGTCGCTCGACAATCCGGTGCATTACCTGCACTACACCCATGCACGCCTGTGCGGCATTTTCCGCAACTCGGTCGACAAGGGCCTTGGCTACGATCCGGTACTCGCCCGCTCGGCGCTTTCCGAGCTGAGCGAACCTCAAGCGATCGATGTACTGCAGAAGCTTGCTGCCTGGCCTGAACTGGTCGAAGCCGCCGTCGAAAACCGGTCTCCGCATCTGCTGGTCAACGCGTTGCGCGAACTGGCATCGTCCTTCAACGGTTTCTACAACGAACACACCGTGCTGGTGGAATCGGGCTCGCTCCGTTGTGCGCGCATGGCGCTGGCCGAAGCGGTCCGCCAAGTGTTGCGCCAAGGCTTGAGCGTGATCGGTGTCAGCGCGCCGGAGCGCATCTGATGGCCAAGGCTCGCCCTCAGGCAAAACGCACGAACGGTGGCGGTGGCGGCACTAGCCGCGGTCCGATTCCGTGGTGGATCTCGTTGCTCGCCGGAATGCTCATCGGCCTCGGCCTCGCGGCCGTGGTCATGATGAAAGGTTGGGCGCCCAGCTTGCGCAATGAACCCGTGGCTCCGACACCGCCGGCCAAACAGGAACCTGCCCCAGCGGAACCTGAAAAACCGAAGTACGGCTTTTATGAAGTGCTGCCGGAAATGGAAGTGGTCGTACCCGATGCCGAAGTCAAACAGGCCAAGCAGGAACCGCCACCGGCACTGGATCCGGGTAGTCGATATGTGCTTCAGGCAGCGTCGTTCCGGAATGCCGGTGATGCTGAAAGCCTGAAGGCAAAACTCGCGCTGCTTGGTCTTCGTGCCGGGGTACAAACCGTCGCCATCAACGGCCAGGATTACTTCCGTGTTCGCGTTGGCCCGTTTGCCGACTTGCGTGAACTCGATGCCGCACGCAGCCAACTCGAAGCGAACGGCCTGCAGGCCATCGCGCTCAAGGAAGCAGCGCCCTAGTAGTTGATTGACGCAATCGGAGGAATCGAACATGACCACACAACTCGGCGCCCGCAACAGTTTGCCTGCCTGGATCTTCGTTGCGCTGTTCGGACTCTTGCCGGCAATCGCCTGTGCACAGGACGACTCATCCACGGAAACCGAAGCAGCAGCCGCGTCCACGGAAGAAGTGCTGAATGTGGATCCACCACGCCCTGCGGACGTGCCGATTCCCGACAAGATTCCAGGCCCGGATGAAGAACCCCCCGCCGTGACGATCCGAAACGAAGGCGGCACGGTGATCGAGGAGTATCGCCAGGGCGGCAAACTGACGATGGTGCGCGTGACGCCGGAAAATGGCATCAGTTACACCTATATGGACACCGATGGTGATGGTCGTCTTGAAGGTGATCCGAAAGACGGCCCGGTGTCGCCCGTCTACTACACACTCTACGAATGGGAGTGACTGTGACCGAAGCGCGCACGATCAGCATCCGCAAGCTGGAGAGCGTCAATGCGCTCAAGGCCGCGTGGGATGTGATGAAGCAACTGCGGCCGCATCTGGATCTCGAACAGTTCCTGAACCTTTATGCGGAAGCGCGTGAGGAAGGTTATCGACTGGTCGGGCTGTTCGACAGTCAGGAACTGAAGTGTGTGGCCGGTTATCGATTCATGACGATGCTCGTGTACGGCAAGAGCCTGTATGTCGATGATCTGGTCACGACAGAAGGCGGCCGAAGCTCCGGATATGGCCGCCTGATGCTGCAATGGCTTGAGCGCGAAGCCATGCGGCTGAAGTGCAGCGAACTGCACCTCGACTCCGGCGTGCAGCGCGAACGTGCGCACCGTTTCTATTTCGCCCAGGGCATGACCATCAAGGGATATCACTTCACGAGACCATTGCGATGATTGCGCATGTTTACCGCAGCGAACGCAAGCAGGACACCTATCTGTATCTGCGCGAACTCGATGCCTTCTCGCTCGCGCCCGAAGCCA
>JBEIPT010000111.1:0-10313 GCA_040376895.1 Lysobacteraceae bacterium
GAATGGTGATGGCCTGCAGCTGATCGGTGTCAACAAGTTGCCCTCGCCTTCGCCGCGTCAACAAGCGTTTTCGTTGTTGTTCGCCCATCCGACGCTGGTGCTGCCACAGTCGATCCAGGCCCTGAGTCACGCGCAGATGGGCGAACTTCAGGTGTTTCTGGTGCCGGTTCAGCCGGATGGCCGAGGCAGGCTCTACGAGGCCGTGTTCAACTGATCGGCCAGGATTCGCCACAACGATCCGGCGACCACGTCCCACTGGAACAGCGGTAATCGGGCGCGCTCCTGCGCCGCGTGCGAGAGGTGTCGATAGTGATCCGGCGATGCCAGAGCATTGGCCAGCCCACCAGCCACCTGCTCTGCCGTGACGCCCGACATCTGCAGCGGTGAAAAGGCCTGCGGTTCTGCACGAACGGGTCCGATCCGGACCGCAGCTTCCCCCCAGAGTTCGGCCAGGGCCGGGTGATCGGGCACCAGCTGCGGCACTGCGCAGGCCGCGTGTTCGAAACTAACGAGGCCAAAACCTTCGCCCATGCTGGTGTTGATGCCGATCGCGCACGCGTTGTAGAGCTCCGCGAGGGCCATGTCGGTCAGCGGACCTGATGTGGGAGGCCACCACAGGACATGTGACTGCAGATTCAAATCATCGATTCGCGCCCGCAACACTTCGGCCAGGCCGTCGTGGGCGATGGCCTGATGCAGGCAGAGTTTGATCGGATGATTGGCCTGCCGCGCATAGGCGGCGAATCCTTCGATCGTCCGGTCGATTCGTTTCCGCGGATCGGCGCGACTGGCGTTCAACACCACCACCGTAGGCTCGGCGAGACCGAAATAATCTTTCGCCCGATCAGCGCGGGCTTCGATCGTCAACGCGGTTTGCGGCTTGAACATGGCCGTGTCGACGCCGTGGCCGACGACGGCTACAGGGACGTGTTGTCCTTGCTCTTCGAGACGGCTGCGCAAACCCTGTGCGGCATGATGCGTGAAAGTCGCGAGGCTGTTGAAAGCGCGGAGGTCCGGCAACTGGAGGCCGTCGGGGATGTCGCCGTCCAGAGGCAGGTAACCCAGCATCGGGACCTCGCCCCGGATCGGACCCAACACGCGCGCGTAATGTTCGAGATACCAGAGATCGTTCAACACCAACACGGCATCGGGTCGCCACTCGGACCAGGCGTCACGGATCAGGTAAGCACCGACCGGATCTCCTCGACCCATCGCGACCGGCACCAGTGTGGTGCCGTTCGCGAGTACACGAGGATCACCGGTCGCACCAATTCCAACCCAGGTGACCCGCGCATGCTTGAGCAGGCGCGAGATCACTTCGTTCAAAACCCGGGTGAAGCCAGTGCCGTTTCGGCACCAACCTGCCACGACGATGTGCGGTCGGGCCCCGGCGATCCGGCTCACGCGTTGCTCAGGGCCACCGGTGTGTACATCACGCCAGAGGGTGTCTGGATCGGCATCAGTTGCACGGTGAGAATCGGGCCAGTCTGTGGGCCCGCAACCTGGCTCGCTTCGAACCCCGGAACGTCGCTGTTTCCGAGAACGCTGACCAGCGCGTAGCCATAGGTGCCCAGCGAACCACAATTGAACTGGACCGCCAGCTGTTCGATGCGTCGCAGTTGAGCACCGGCGCCGTTGACATCGAGAAACGCAAACAGTGCGCCCTGGGGCTGATTGTTCAGACCGATGCTCAGCGTTGCGACCACGAGGATGTGATTCGAGTCGTTGTACTGGCTGATCGGCGGCACCTGATCGGGTGAGGTCTGGAGCGCGTTGTAGACCACGTTGAGATTGGTCCGGTCAATCACGACAAACCAGAAGCTCGGACTGTTCGTCGGCGCTTGCTGATGGAGGATTGTCTTGCCAATGCCGATCATCGCGTAAGACGTACCGGCCGTGCCCCATTGGCAACTGACAACCGACAGTGCGGTATTTGCAGGTGTACTCATATTGTGCCTCCAAGTGTGGTGCCGGCAAGGAGCCGGACAATCGCCGCAAACCCCGGGGTTACGGCGGGTTCTGCGGGTTCCGGCAGCTACCCGGACGGAAACCGCATGAAGTGATACACGCCGCGGTCTTCCAGCATTTCGAAGCCACGACGGATGTAAAAATCTCGAGCCGGATTGTCACGCTCGACATGCAAGGTTACGGACACGCCTTGCTGATGGACGGACTCGCACAAACCAGCGATCAGGGTACGGCCAATGCCTCGGCCACGCGCCCTTTCGAACAACATGATGTCCATCAATCGGTATTCGCTCGGCGAGCGATGCAGGTAAAGGCGACCGATCACACCACCGGATTCTTCAATCACCAGAAACCGGGCGCCTTCGTAGTGTGCCTGGTAGTGCGACGTCTGCAGGCGACACTGTTCGGCGAGAAACTCGCGCTTGGCCGCTTCCGGCCATGGAACCTGCGCGAGTTCCTGCCAACGAAACTCGGTGTAGAGCTCAATCAGTGCGTCCTGGTCCGCCGTTTGTTCGTCCCGGAGGACCAGACCTGCATGCTTCGCACTCACCATGTGTTGAAGGTGCAGCACCGCCTCAGCCAGTTCGCGCCGCTCTGGTTCAACCCCAGGCAGAGCGGACATGGCTCAGGCTGCCTCGACGTCCAGTTGAACGGCTGCAATGACGGCCGAGTCTGTCTCGGCCTTCACTGCGGTGTCCTGGGCGTGAAGGACAATCCAGTGTGTGCCGGGCTTCAGTCGGCCAAGGCCGCCCTGACTCAGCAAACACTGGGCACTGGCGCTGCACACTTCAGTCACTGACCCCGCCAACTCGGCGTCAATGGCAAGCAGGCGCTCGGAATCTGCCTGCAGGCGCAAGGAACTGCTCCGGCCTCGTATCGGTGAAAACGATGCGAGTTCAAACGCATGTCGGCCTTCCTCAGCCGCAAACCACAGCCGGAATCGTACGTCGGCGTCCGGACGCGCTTGAACGTTTGCGACACGAACGGTCACCGGACCGCGAATGTCGCCGCCACCGATCTTGTCGCTCGGAGCGTTGGCGGGATCGGAGGACAACAGGCTGATGGCCAATCCCGATTGAATGCCCTGACCACTCGACGAGTGAGCAAGACTTACCGCCGGCAAAGCCAA
Organism: Lysobacteraceae bacterium; assembly: GCA_040376895.1. Taxonomy (GTDB): domain Bacteria; phylum Pseudomonadota; class Gammaproteobacteria; order Xanthomonadales; family Ahniellaceae; genus Ahniella. The sequence goes on from JBEIPT010000111.1 coordinate 3,098, forward strand.
AGCCGCCATGGATGTGGACGACTGCAGGAAGGAACGACGCTGCATGGGGAACTCCTAGGAGCGGGGCGGGAAAACGCCTTGCAAGGCGATACAGAAATAGAACGTCAGGTACGGCATCATGTTGTTGTGCGGGTTGTCGCCGCCAGCGGGGCTCAGCGCATTCGGATTCAGGCTCGTCACCGGTGTATTGGACGGTCCGAACATGCCGACACCAATGCCGGTTGCCGGTTGGTTTGCGGTGGGTATGCGAGAGATGGCATCCGCCTGCGACACGTTGATGGCATGGATGTGCGAGGGGATCTCGCTTTCCAGCAAGGACACCGTTTCGGAACCACCGGTTTCACCCAGGTCGTGCAACGACAAACCGGGACCTTGTCCCGGATGCATCGGTGCCCGGCCTTGCAGGTCTGGCAGCGCGAAATTGCTCTTGCCGTTGCCACCATAAGTGGTTCCGAGCAAGGAGAACAACGCGGTGTTCTGCGACAAGGGCAGCAATTGACCGTCACACCAAGCCCAGCCGCGCGGCGCAAAATTGAACGGGAAAATCCTGATTTCAGCTACGAATGGATCAGCCATGGAAGTCTCCGGATCAGGTTGGGCTTGGGAAAATGCCGTACAGCGAAATGATGAAATCCACGCACAGATACGGTTGGAAGTTCGTATGCGGCTGGCTTCCGCCGACAGCGGTCATGCTGTTCGGAGCCAGATTGGTGCGCGGTGCATCGGTTCCATAGGCCGAATTGCTGGCCACCGACAAAGCACTCAGGACATTGCCCTGTGCCGTCGAGCCGGTTCCCGTATTCGTCGATCCCAATGCCGGGTGCGAGTGTGCCGGGATCTGCTGCACGGTGAGCGTGATTTCTTCTGCACCACCGGTTTCGGCCAGGATGAAGCCGTTGCCTTGGTGGATCGGAAGACGGCCACGCAGGTCGGGCAGGCCGAACGTACTTTCTCCGTCGCCGCCGTAGGTGGTGCCAATCAACTGGAACAGGGTTTCATATTCGCTGATGGGCAAGAGTTGCCCCTCACAGAACATCCATCCTGCCGGAGCAAAGTTGCCCGCGAACATGCGGACTTCGCCTACATAAGGTTGTGCCATGGTCGGGTCTCCTTAGGTCGCAGACGGAAAGATGCCCTGAAGGGCAATACAGAAGCTGATCGTCAGGAATGGCTGCATGTTGAGATGGGCCTGCGAGCCGCCAACGCTCCCCGAAGTCGCCGGGTCGAACGGTGTCAGGTTCGTTCCGGGGCCCCAGGCGTTTTCACCGGTGGACCCGGCCAGAATCGTCGCCGATGTAGGCGTGTTCGTCGTCGCGAGGGCATTACTGGCTTGCCAGACGTGTACGTGCTGCGGCAGCTCGGCAATGCTCAGGGTATGTGCCTGTTCGCCTCCACGTTCGCCCAGAGTATGGGCGCCGCCGACATGAATCGGCGTACGTCCGCGCAAGTCCGGCAAGGCAAAATTCACGCGTCCGTCGCCACCGAAGGTGGTGCCCAGCAGCGAGAACAGGCCCTGATTCTGGTTGATCGGCATCAGCTGCCCGTTACACAGTGCCCAACCTTTCGGTGGAAACACGAAACTCATCATTCTGATTTCGGACAAGAAGGGTTCCGCCATCTTGATCTCCTCATTGGTTGAATGCCTAAGTGGGCTGGGTGACCGTGTCGTCCATCAAACGCGTGGCAGACATCAGCTTCACCAGCTCGCATCATTACCCGCCTCTCCCGGACAAGGCGCCCTGCGCTCCTGCCTGTTTTGCTTGAGCCTGACTCAGTTCAGCTGAAGGGTATCGCCCATATCCGGCGACGTTCGATGGAACAGCTGTCCGTTGACCTCAAGAGGCCTGGCGCACAAGAGACCGTCATTCCCAACAGCCGACCCTCGTACAACCATGAGTCGACCGGCTTCTTCTCTGTGCCCCCTTGGATGTGCTGGTTTCGCTTCGAACGATCGGATCGGGTCCTGACCAGATCATCTGGCCAGGACCCGATGTCCTTATGGATTGCTGCAGTTGCTGAAGCCGCTGGTGGCCGAGATCAGGAGCACGCCGTTGCCGGCAGGATTCTGCCCGACGACATGTCCTTCGACAGCTGGCGACGCCGTGGCAACCATGTTGTGCACGCCGAAGTCATGCGTGGTAGTGACCGTACCCTGTTTGCGCAGGCCGATGCCGTTGGTGCCGCCGCTTCCCGCGCTGGTGTTGTTGGCCAGATTGACGCAGACATTTTCGTCCGTGCTCGTCGGATTGCCCGAATCCACCCGGATACCTGGCCGGACACCGCCCAAGGGCGCTGCGACCGTGTTGCCCGTGATTCGGCTGCGCAAGGTGCCTGTTGCATCACGGGCGACCACAAGGATGCCGTTGCCATCGGTTTGCGAGATGGTGTTGTTGGTCACATCGACCGTGGAGACCGGTAGATCGGCACTGAGGAACGTCAGGCTGGTACCGCCGCCAAATCCCTGCGACGCCAACGTGTTGTTCGACTGCACGACGTTGTTGCTGAACGCCGCTACCGACGTGGTGTTGCCGAACGTCGAGCCAGCCATCGTGGTTCCGCTGGTATGACGGAGCGGGAATGCAACACTTCCGTTGTTCGAGACGTCAAACCGCGCAGTGCCCTTACCGTTGACGGACGTCAGGATCGCCTGGGTGTTCATGCGATTGACGGCAGTCTCGCCAGCAATCAAGTTGCCGGTGATCGAAATCGTCTGTGCCGGGTTTGCGGCGTTTCCGAACACTGTAGATCCCGGGCCAGACACATTCGCAACACCCGCTTGGGCCAAGATGCCGCCACCACTCGGGAAATTGGACACGGTGTTGTTGCTGATGAGCGCCGAGGTCACGCTCGCACCGGTGGTCGCAGAGCCGAAAGCGATCAGGCGGATGCCGGACCCCAACGTTGAAGCGACAGCGGTTGGGCTCGTGATCACGTTGTTGCTGATGGTCGCCGAGCTGATCGTGCCGTTGTTGTTGAAGAGATCGATGCCGTGGTATCGCGCATTCGTGAGCGTGTTCCCGGTGATCACCACGGTTCCCGTCAGGTTCGTTTCGTTGCCAGCCTGATTGTCATTGAACGCCACGTTCGACTCGTCGACAGTATTGGCACCGTCGGTTGCTGCATCGTTCGAGTTCGAGATGCTCGAATTCGTCAGGCTGAACCCATTCACGGATCCCGTGCCCTTGATGCCGCTGCCGGTGGTGTTGTTGATGCTGATCCGATTGAACGACGGGTTGCTGGTGGCGATCAGCCGAATACCGTTGCCGGTGGTGTTCTGGATCGTGCCGCCGGAACCCGGCGCGGCCAGACCGCTGACGGTGAGGCCGCCCAAACCGCCGGTCGTGTTCAGCACGATGCCGTTCACTGCGCCGTTCGCGCTGATGCTCTGGAATGTGAGGCCGCTCGCACCGATGGTCGAGTTGGCGACGTTCAGGGCAGTACCGGTCGTGCTGGTGATGGTGTTCCCGGTTCCCGTGACGTTGATGGCGGTCGCACCGCCCGTGGCAGTGAACCCGGCGCCCGATGTCGTGTTGATGACCAGATTGCCACCCGAGAAGTTGACGGTTGCACCGGCATTGCTCTGCAAGTTCACGCCCGGATTGCCGCCGGTTGTCAGTGTTTTATTCGCACCGGTGAACGAGTAGGTTCCGGCGTTCCGGAAGGAAACTTCGATACCCGTACAAGCGGTATTGCAGGTCAAGTTGCCTGACAGATTGGCGCTACCAGCGCCTCCGCCCGTAATGCTGATGAGTCTGCCGGCACTGGTCTTGCTCATGAATCCGCCAAGGCTCACGGTCCCCATTGCGCCGATTACCTGGAACGCCGGGCCATTGGTTCCGGTAATGCCACCTGCCAGAGCAGTGATGCTGCCCGCCACGTTGCTCAGAGTGATGCCTGAAGCAGGGCTGCCAGTGACCGTCAGAGTGGCAAAGTTCGCATTCCAGCCGCTGGCATTGGCCGAACCAATCGCGAGACCCGCTGCCGTCGAAATCGACGACCCCGCCGCTGTGACCAAGCCGCCGATCGAGTTGTTGTAAATCAAGCCGCCACCATTGCCGATCGTCAACGACAGGACACCCGTATTGACCAAACCCGTAGCGTTGTTGATGAGCACGCCGTTGCCGGCGGTGGCGGCCTTGTTGACCAGCACATCCGCGAAGGTCAGCGGTGTCGTGTTGCCGTCGATGGACATACCGGCCCCGGCAACATTCGTGATGTTCGTGGCGCCCGTTGCCGTGACCGCGCCACCGTTCAGCGCGTGCAGGAAGCCGACGGCGCCGCAGCCATTCAAGGTCAGCGTACCGAACGTGAACGTGCCGGTCGGGTTGTTCTGGAAGCTCACACAATCCGTGCCGGAACCCACCGTGGTGTTGGCGAAGTTGACCGTACCGGTTGTGGTGCCGACCAGGATGCCCTGCGTGGTGGCGGCACTGATCGTGGTGCTGCCGAGATTCAGGGTTCCGGCCAGTCCTGCCAGGTTGATGCCCTGGGTTGCGCTGGAGGTTGATGCGACACTGGTGAAGCCACCGCCTGAGATCGTACCTGTGGTCAGATTCAGCGCACGGCCCGTACCGGACAGACTGACTTCATCGACCGTCAGCGTGCCGAAGTTCGCGCCTGCCAGGTCGGTGCCCGGTGCACCCGAATCACCGATCGAAAAACCTCGGAGCGTATTGCCCGTACCGAGCGTCAGACAGGTGACATTGGGGCAGGTCAACACCGGCGGCGTGCCGTTAAGGGCATCGTAAGGCGCAAAGCTGCTGCCGGCAACCGGCGTGACACGCGCTGCGACCACGGCCGAGAGCGTGGACGTGGCACCGTTGCCGATGACCATTTCGGTATTCGCGAGCGTATTGGCGACTCCGGCGTAGGTTCCGCTGTCGATGAAGATCACGTCATTTGCGGTATCGACCGCGGTGACGGTCGCCAGATCCGAACTGGGGCAAGCCTGCGTGCCGACGTTCGTTCCAGTGCAAACCGGCGAAACTGATGTGCTGTCGACGAACCAGATGAAGTCTTCGGCTTCGAAGGTCAGCGTTACCTGCGCTGTGTCGCCACCACTCAGCTGATAGAAGAAGATGACCGTACCGCCGGCAAAGTCATCGCCTGCATCGGGGAACGCGGTGAACGTGCCGTCGGCATTCATGACGATTCGGCCGCCGACCCCACCGGCCGTAATGGTGTTCGTACCGTTGGGCACGGCGCCATTCGCCGAAAGGGCTGTCGGACCAAAGCCCGTGATCGTTTCGGCACCGAGGACGTCGTTGCCGGTCACGCTGATCGGCGTGAGATACGTGAGGTGCGGCGTGATCGTGTAGGCGTCGTCATTGGCCACACCGGCAAACGCAATCGTCGCCGTGAAATCGGCCAGCATGTCGTTCGGCGGATCACCCAGGTCGGCATCGGTGATGCCGGTGGCTCGCACTGTGAGCACGCAGGTCTGGCCAGCAACTGCCGCATCAAGCGGATCGATCACCACACTGGCGGCCGGCGAGGCGGTCAGCACGGTGAAGTTGGCTGGCGATCCGGCTGGACATTCGAAGTCGAAGCTGGTGTTCGCTGCGTTGGCCGTGGTGTCGAAGTTCACCAATTCGCTGAAACTGACCGTGATTGTGTTCGATCCAGGGACACCCGTGGCGCCGTTGGCCGGATTCGTCCCGCTGACTGCCGGCGGAGCGTCGGTCGTGAATGTCCGCACCGAGTCGGCGGCGAGCAGATCAGGTGGATCGTTCAGATCACTGTCGCGGATGTTCGCGGCGACGGCCGTAGCCGTACAGGCCGTTCCGGCCGGCAGAGCTGCTGATGGCGTGAACGTCAGCGTGCCCGTGCCCGAACCCGAAATCGTTCCGGCGATCGGGGTGGCCACCGGACATTCCAGCGTGATCGCAGGACCAGGGCCCGCATCGACGTTTTCGCTGAATGTGTACGTGACGGGCGTTGTCGTGGAGACACCCGTGGCGCCAGTCAACGGCGTGCCGCCAGTGACAGTCGGCGCGGCATCGGTGGCAAAGGTGCTGACGAAGTTTGCCGCCATCAGATCGGGCGGGTCAATGCTGTCCGTGTCGGTGATCTGACCGGCAACCACCGTCACAGTACAGGTCACGCCGGCTGGCCAACTGGTGGTTGGTGTCAGCGTGAAGTCGGTAGCCGGGCTCGCTGAAGTGGTGAACGTTGCGGGCGAACCGGTTGGGCATTCCACGCTGAACGCTGCGCCGGCATTCGCGACTTGCTCCATAAAGGAGATCAAGACCGGTGCCGTGCTGGACACATTAGTGCTGCCATTGGCCGGCGCGATCGATCTCACCGAAGGCGCTGCATCGACAGTGAACGTAACGACAAAGTCCGCAACCATCTGGTCAGGCGGATCGATGGTGTCGTCGTCGGTCACCTGCGCGGCGACCACGGTCAGTGTGCATGAACCTGACGGCAAGCTGCCGGCAAAAGACGGGATCAGGCCGCTGACGTTGGCACCGGACGAACCGCCGGTCAGGGCGATTGGCACTGCATTACAGACCAGCGTCACACCATTGACGCCGACATCGACCACTTCGTTGAACGTGATCGACAAAGCCTGGTTGTTCGGCACGGTCTGGCCGGAAGTCGGCGTGCTCGCCGTGACCGTTGGTGCCGAGTCGATGCTGATCGTGAAGGTCTGCACAGCCGTGGTGTCGACGCCGCCATTCGCGGTGCCACCGTTGTCCTGCAGCGTGGTGGAGATTGTGGCGACACCAGCGGCACCAACCGCGGGCGTGTAGGTCAGCACGCCGGCCGGCGAAATCGCCGGAGCAGCCGAGAACAGCGCCGGGTTCGTGTTGCCGGTGATATTGAACGTCAGGGTCTGTGCCGATTCATTGGCAGGGCCTGCGGAGATGGCCGTAGCCCAAGGATTGACGGTCTGAGCGCCAGCATTCTGCGGCACCGCCTGATTCGCGCCGGCCGTGAAGGACGGCACGTCGTTGATGCCGGTTACCGTGATCGTGAAGGTCTGCGTGGCCGAGGTATCGACGCCACCGTTCGCGGTACCGCCGTTATCCTGCACATTCAGCGTGATCGATGCCACACCGAAGGCATTTGGCGCCAGCGTGTAGGTCAACTGACCCACTGCACTGACCGCCGGCCCGGCGGTGAACAGGGCTGCATTGGTGTTGCCGGTGATGTTGAAGGTGAGCGTCTGGCCAGCTTCGTCGAGCGGACCCGGGTTGATGCCGGTCGCCCA
>JBEIPT010000252.1:0-5747 GCA_040376895.1 Lysobacteraceae bacterium
ATATAGGCGTCATAGGTGTCGGAGTCGTCACCTTGTTCCAAGAGGTAGCGATAGTGGTCATCGCGTACTTGGCGCTCCAATTTATTGACGCGATCCATTGTCGAGACGAACAGCATGTGAGTGGCATGGTTCATCGAAGGCGACTCCGGACTCACAGGTGGAAGGAATGGTAGCCCAAGACCTGAAACATCTTTACTCTGCGTTGCCAACAGACTTCGTTCGGAAGCCGCAAGACTGATGATGAACGGAACGCGTTCGCGTGTCACCAGACAAACCGTTGAGCATCATTTTAACCCAGGCGTCAGGCTGCACCCGCGGCTTGATGTCCAAGCCGGCATCCTCACTATCGAACGTCTCAATCAGGATTTTTGGGTGCGCCATTGACTACTGCATTGGCAGTCACCGACTTGTTCCAGACATACCGGACCATGTACAGCAGCAGACACAGTGTCAGGCAACTCGAGATGAGCTGTGCGCCTGCGATGAAGAGTGGATGCTGTAACAGCACGGCACTGGCGTCCGATCGAAGATCGGTGATCAATGCGATGCCGATCAGAAAGAAGCCGATCAAGGCAGCGCCAATGGCTGTGCCAGCCGCGATACCGAACAGCATGTAAGTGGTTTTTGACGTAATGACCGTGTGACTCATTCGCTGAATTTCCTCTTGGCCAGGCTGTTTCCGACATTGTTCGATTTGAGCGGGAGGTGGGGCGTTGGAGTTTTTCCTGCATCCTTGCGCTGTTTTCGTGACACGCGCCAGATCCAACGCCCCGCCAGCGAACGGTAGGCTCGTTGCCTCATGTGAACAAGTGACGTCCGACACATGCCCTATGCCAGTGATCACATGAATAGGTGACGTGTCTGCACCCCGGGGCAATGCAGGCGAGACAGTGTATGGAGGCGCAGCGACGCGGCCATCTCCTGCTCACCGCATGCACGTTCACAAGTACGAGACTGCCGCGCCCTTCGGGCTTGCAATGACACGCCTTTCGGATCACCGGACCACACTTCGGGTTCCCGCAGATTCGACATCGGCAGTAAAGGAACACCGCGAGCATGAGCAGACAATCTTAGTGCCCTCAAACCCGGATCAGGTTCCATTGGAGTAGGATGATTTGCACACCAAGGGGACACACCATGCTCTACCGCACCGTTGCGCTGCTTCTGTCACTCGCCATGCCCGCGCTCGCCCAGTCGGCCGCGCCACCCACAACGGCCATCGGCGACGACCCCGAAGTTCAGGCCGCCACGCGTTTGTTCAGCGCTTGGCTGGAAGGCCAGATCGCCTATCGAGGCCTGCCCGGTGTTGCGGTGGGTGTCGTACACGATCAGGAACTGATTTGGTCGAAAGGTTTCGGATTTGCGGATGTAGCATCGAAAAAACCGATGACCGCCGACACCCGTTTTCGAATCGCATCCAACTCGAAACTGTTCGCCGCGATCGCGATCCTGCAACTCCGGGAAGCCGGCAAACTTCGACTCGACGATCCGGTGCAACAGCATCTGCCATGGTTCACTGTGAAGCCGGCCGGACCTGATGATGGCCCGATCACGATCGAGCAACTGCTGTCGCACTCGTCCGGCCTGCCGCGTGAGGCCACTGATCACTGGTCCAGCTACGATTTTCCGACCGAGGCGGAAATTCAGGAACTGATGCCCGATCGCCAGGCCGCGTTTCCGCCACAGACACGTTGGAAGTATTCGAACCTGGCATTTGCCGTGGCCGGGCTGATAGTGGAAAAGATCAGTGGTCAGCGCTGGGCCGACTACGTGGAAGCCAACATCATCGCGCCCCTGGACATGACCGCCACCAGCATCGACGAACCCGACCCCGGCCTCGCCACGCCTTATGGCATCCGTACACCTCAGGGCACGCGCCGGATCATGCCCTTCATCGATGCAAAGGGCATGGCGGCAGCAACGGGCATGAGCTCGAACGTGACCGATCTCGCCAAGTTCATCTCGGCACAATTCCGAGGCGGTTCGAAGGGTGGCGCAAACGTCCTTACAGCCGGCTCCTGGCGCGAGGCGCTTCGCGTGCGTTCGGTCGACGAACACTGGTTGAAGGGCTCTGGCCTCGGCTTTGACCATGTACGTGTAAAGGACCGCACCTACGTGGGTCACGGGGGCGGATATTCCGGCAACACCACCATGACCCGCGTTCAATTGGACGACAAGGTAGGTGTCGTGGTGTTGACCAATACGAATGACTCGGAGCCTGGCAACATCGCCGATCAGTTGCTCGCGACCGTCGGCGCCGCTGTGGCCAAGGCCGCGAAACCGGAGACTGCGCCGCTGTGGGACGACACCTGGGCACGCTTTGCCGGGCTCTATCGAGGCAATTACGAAGACGGCATCACACAGGTGGTATTGCTGAACAACCAACTGGCACTGTTGCCCGCAGGCACGGGTCCGGCCGAGACCGAAACCTTCCTCGAAGCACTGGGAGACGGTCGTTTCAAACTGGTGGCGCCGACTGGCGGCGACGAGATCGGCGAAATCGTTCGATTCGAAGAGACTTCCGGCAAACCGATGCGTCTCGTGGTGGGCGACTATTGGGCTGATCGTGTAGATAGCTTCTGATCGGCCTTGAACTCTGGACCCTGATTTGCAGGAGCCAAAGCCTTTGCCGTTGAGCTTTATCGCGAAGCGGCAAGGCGGCTTGTTTCGGTCTCAAACCGTGTGCCCAATCATTGATCGGACGGATCGAGTGACCGTTCATGACCGTTCTGATTGAGTGCGCCAGTTCGAAACTGCTGCCTTGAGCCCGGGCAGGTCATCGAAGTTCTGGATGTGTCGCGCCCGATAGTTCGATGGCTGATTGAAGACATCCCGAGCCAACCTGTCCATCGCAGCCATGCCAGCAGAGAGGTATTCGGCAGCCTCGTCGTCGGTGAGTTGGAAGTCGATTGTGTAGATGCCCACTGTGCCGCATACGACCGACAGGAACAGAGTGCCGTCCTCTTGGCGGACGAGCATCCACGTCCACGTTACTTCCGCGATGACTTTCATCGCATCGCTGACTTGGCTATGCCCACGCGCGGACCATCCAGTTCAGGCGTTTCGCTGCCGGCATTTCCTACGCACCGGATCAAGTCATCCGCCAAACCAAACGTGCGAATCCAACGCCTCAGCGGCTGAGCAGAGCGAACCCGCTCCGGGCGTGGCTTGAACGCAAGGTCAGGTGCCACAACGAATCAGCATTTGCGCGAGTCTGTTGCGGCATGGTGACCATGGATGCGAATCGCATGAACGGATCGTCGCCATTCTTGGATCCATCGCCAGTTCCATGAAGGGCCCTCTGCACAATTCACCAGCCCTGCGCCGCACCTGCCGATCTGCCGAAGCTTGACTGGCGAAGCGTCGGGACGTGTAGGTGACGAGGTAGGTTGACGGCGAAGTCAGTGTTTGGCTGTAGCCAACCTCGGTTCCGTCGGTTGCGGGAACGTATGGCGACGTGGCGCAGGCAGTCAGCACGAGCGCGAGACAAATCGTGATGACGTGCGAACGAATCAAATTGACCTCACGCCAGGATGAGCGATCGCGGGCGGAAGACGTCCCGACAAGCCTGGACTTTATCCCCTTGGTCCGCGTCAACGCAAAGTCGGGATGCCATAACGCGGAAGCATCCGGGGATACCCGAACGTTCGCCATTCCCGAAATGGCGGGACTGGCGGCCGTGGATTGAGGATCGGTCAGTGCTTTGCACCTGGGACCACTGTCTCTGGCTGAATCGAGGGCAATAGAGCCTTCGCAAGCAACTGCATGGTCAGCCTCGGCGCACCCTGGACGTTGTAGTTCTCGGTCGTGACCACGACCGCCGCATCCAGTTCCGGCACGTACAGAACGGTGTTGCCGCCGCTGCCATTCATCGCCACGGCATGAATGGTCTTGCCACTGGCCAAGGGCAAGTCAAGCAGCCACCACAGATAGCCATAATCGATCTTCGGTTCCGTTTCCACTTGTCCGCGTGGTGTGCTGGATGCCTTGACCCAGGCAGCCGGGACGATCTGTTGGTCACCAAACTTGCCGTCATTCAAATACATCTGAGCAAGCTTCAGCAGATCCCGACTGCGCAGCGACAGCCCCCCGCCGCCCTGCGCCAGGCCCAAGGGCGAAAACTGCCATTCGGCTTGAGTGATACCCAACGGCTCGAACAGATTCTTGCTGGCGAACTCTGGCAGCGGCTGTTTGACCGCGTTCTGCACGGCCTGACCAAGCGTCGTCACACCAGCCGTGCAGTATCGGAAGCTGCGGCCATAGGGCGCGTCTGCGGGCTTTGGCATCCATGCGGGATAACCCTGGATAGGCAGGTCGACGAAGAAGCCAACCCAATCTTCGATCAGATACATCCGCTCTTCATTGCCACGCGAGTATTCGTTCCAGTCATTACATTCCAGTGGGCCACTCATGGTCAGGACATCTTCGACGGTCATCGCCTCCTTGCGCGGATCGGGATTGGCCGGCGGTTCCTTGCGCGCGAGCAGGGGGAGCAGGCGCGTTTCGACGCTGGGAATGGCCCCCTTCTCGATGGCAATGCCGGTCAGAATGCCGGTGATGGTCTTGGTGACCGAGCGCGTGTTGCGCATCGCCGACGCACCCGCTTCATCGTAGTAGCGTTCAAAACCGATTCGGCCGTGACGGGCGATCAGTACTGAGGTGATCTTCTGGTAGTCCCCCTTCCGAATCTGCTGATCCAGCGCGTCCAATGCCTCCGAATCCAGATTCAGCTCGGACGGTGCCGCCTTGAGCCAGTCATCCGTCACGGCTGGCGACGCTGCGGCGCAAGTCGGCTCGATGCCAAAGGCAAGTATTGCCGCGACTGCGGCCCACGAAATGGCGATTCCTGTTCGCATGGTGTTCTCCTGATGGGTGGGGCCGGAGTCTTCGCTGGCGATTCAGCGCAAGCCTCGGTGGCCAGGAGATCATGACCGATTCAATCGACAGAAACTTGTCTGCATGAAACGAGCCGCCGCATTCGAAGTCGGCAGTTCGGCCCGCCTGAGATCAGGCTGTGCCTTGTCGATATTGCCGGGGGCTGATTCCGAGCACGCGCCGAAAACTGTGACTGAAATGGGCAGCATCGGCGAAGCCAAGGTCCAGCGCGAGCTCGGTCACGGAACGATCAGACACACGAAGCCAGCAACGAGCGCGCTCGATCCGATGCCGCAACAGGAAGGCTGCTGGTGTCTCACCCGAATGCTGACGAAGCAGACGAGCGAAGCTGACCGGATGCAAGCCCACTGCCGCCGACAAAGTCCGGACGTCAGGGCAATCCGGTTGCACGCACAGGAATTCTTCGGCACGTCGCAACCATGGCAGCGCAGACCCCAGATAGGTGTTGCGCCCGGCACGGTCGATCAACTGCAAGGCCAGCGATTCCAGAGCCAGATCATTAGCCTGTCTTGCCAGGTTTTCGCTCAAGCGAGTGGCCAGTGCCAGAGCCATCGGAATTTGCGTGGGTGTCGTCGGCAACGGCACGACCTCGGCAATCTGTTGCCAATCGGCATTGGACCAGGACACGGTCATGAATCGACCCAGCACAGCACCGAAGCAGTCCCGGTGTTCGGTTTCGGGCGGATTGAGGACCAAGGTGGCCGATGCAGGCCCGCCGCGATCATCGGCGCGGGTCCGGTAGTCGCCGCCCCAGGCAAGAACCCAGTGCGCGTCGACATGGGCATGCTCGTCAACGGCCTCGGCAGGAACGGTGGCCTGCATCAGCGAGAACTGAAAATGCCCGGCCTGGC
>JBEIPT010000509.1:0-2491 GCA_040376895.1 Lysobacteraceae bacterium
ATCAAAGTGTGCTCGAACAGATTCTTCCGATTCGACGGGATTGTGCCTCGAGCGCTTCAACTCGCGAGGTCGTGTTTTGTCCCGTGATTCTCGCGAGGCCCTGAAAGGCATGTTGATGACCATCCGAAACTGCCTGTTGTTCCTGGTTGGCCTTGCCGGATCGCCGGACCTTGCCGCTCAAAGAATCGATCGCATGACGGCGCGCGAACTGGTGCTCGTCGGTGATCTGGCTTCGCAGGATGCAGCTGAATTGCTCCGGGCATGTATCGATTCGCCGAGTCGATGTCGTGATGAACAAGGAACGTGGCGTTACCCGATGCAGTTGTGGTCGCACACACTCAGCGTGACTGGCCATGAACTGGCCACACCGCTGCTGCTCGCCATGCGCAAGGCCGGGGGTGCCGATGCGGGTTTCGAACTGGCGGACGCGAGGATCGCTGCCAGCTCAGGTGACCCGTCGCGCCTGATTGCTCTTGCCCAGAAGGACCGGTTCCGGCGTTTCCCCGACCTCTTGTTGCTGTCGGCGTCCACGGCGCCCGAAGCCGCTGCGCGAATCGGCACCATGCTCGAAGCACCGGCGGAAGCGACGGTGTGTCGGGCGGTACGCGCGGCGCAGTCGTTTCTGGCGGTCGAGGGCTCCACGCGTGATGCCCTGTCGGCCAGGATCACCGTTCGAATCGAGTCTGCAAGTGATGTGCAATTCCAGTGTTTCATGGAAGCCATGGATCCTCGTATCGCGAGCGATGTCCCGGAAATCAACGCTGCCATTGCGAAGTCGCTAACGCGCCGGATCGCCCAGGGTCCTGATCGCGAACGCGTGGGTCTGATTGCGCGCCTCGCAACATGGTTTCCGCTCCTTGATGACGCCGATCTCGAGCATGCCCTCATCGAAGAGGCATTTCGTGAGCGTGCGCAGGATCCCCAGGATCGCGTCGGGGTGATATCGCTGGCGGCGATACATCGACTGCTGCCCGAATCGATGGTTGGAAAGGCTACGGCAACCGTCCCACCCATCATCTGCTGTGCCCCTCAGTTCGCCGACGCAGTCCGGAGTGGATCGGTTGATTCGCCCGGATGGGCAATCCTGCTCCGTGACGCGACCGTGGCTGACCTCTGGCAGGTTGTTGCAGGGTGGAGTAACACCGATTGGCAATCACCGAAGGCGGATCTCTTGCGCAGGCATCCGGAGTTTGCAGCGTGCCGCGCTTGTGTTCAGCGCTTGAAAGAAGTCGGAGCGGCGCCACCAGTCGGCATCGATGACGATTCGTTCAAGCGCGCGTGGCCGCCACTGTCGCGACTGATCCTTTTGCAACAGGGCTTTGCGACCGCAAGCGACGCCGAACGGGTCCGGGTCATCCAGGATGCATTCGACGACAGGCTTCCCTGGCGCCGAATCATTGCGAAACGAATGGTGCTCGAATCATGCCGGGAGGACGGACTCTCCTACGATGAAGAAGTAAACCCGCTCGCCTTGGGTGAGCCCGACGATACCGAGGTAGAGCGATGCCTCGAACGAGTGTTGAAGTAACATGAGGCGGCAACATCCCTCATCAATCAGGTAGTGCTGGATGGCTTCTTCGTGATCCGCTGGATTCTGGTCATGGTCCTTCTGCTGTCCAGCGGCCCGAGTCCGGCGGTCGCCCTGGTGCTCCGGGATGGCACTGTGCTCGACTATGGCCGAATGGAGTTCGCCGATCATCCCGGTGGTGATCGGCACACTCGCCAGTACGTTCCCAAAGACCCGATCATCCGTCGCATTACATTACCCGCCGATGCCCAGGGCATTCACGAGGTCATCGTCGATACGCCAGCGGGGCGTGTCTATGTGGTGCCGCTGCTACCGGTAGGGCAACACGGCGTTCTGGTGCTTGAGCAGAAAACGCTGCAATCGGTCGGATTCCTGCCTGGCATCCTGAGTGTTACGGTTCCGCGCCACCCCAAGGCAGCTTTCGTGTTCCTGCACCGCGTGGCGTTCGAAGGTTCGGAAGCGTCGAAGCGCCATCTCGCTGATTCTGCCGAACAACCCATCGAGGCGATGCAACGGCTTCCGAAACAAGTCGAGCGAATCCGGCGGAAGCATCCGGAGCGTTTGTCCCGCTTGCAGATCGTGAATCGCGGGGGCACCTTGCTCGCCTGTGAGCGTGTTCGTGGTCGCGGCTACCCTGGGCACACCCGCGTCGATGACGTTACCCTGTCTCTTGAGTCCAAGCGCAGATGGAATATCGGCGACGCGCTGGAAGCACGCAACGAGGAAAGCGCGGAGCGTGGAAACGCCGTGGATTGCTGGTCCGACGGTACGCTGCTTCGAATGCCTGCCGATCCGTACGTGCCGCAGAAATGTATGGCCGAGCGCCCCGATCGAACCATGGGGGCATGGAGCGCTCTGTTTCGCGGGGAGGGTCGGTGCGAGTTGATTGCCGAACTCCCGGGAGTCGTGCGGATCGGCGGAAGTCTCGTCGACTTGGTGAAGGACACCAGAATTGTTGTCTCG
>JBEIPT010000514.1:0-2463 GCA_040376895.1 Lysobacteraceae bacterium
CCCGATCGAGGGACCAGATACGTGTGGAAGGTCCAGCCCGGTTCGTCACCGGTTGCGGCTTGGAGACGGCGCTCCAGAGGGCTGGCGTCATCGCCGCGCACCTGGGTTTTTTCGTACATCGGAAACTTCACGCCATAAGTGAGCGTGCAGAACTCGAGAATCTCCTTTTCGGTGCCCGGTTCCTGGCCCATGAATTCATTGGACGGAAAACCGATCACCGCAAAGCCCTGTTTGCCATATTTCGCATGCAGCGCTTCAAGGCCTTCGTACTGAGGCGTGAAGCCACACTTGCTGGCGGTATTGACGATCAGCAACACCTGGCCGTCAAACCGGTCGCACAGCTTCTCCGGCTGTTCCTTGGCCAGAGGCCGCATGCTCACGTCCAGAAGTTCGCTGCAGGCGAAAACTGGCGTTGTCGCCAAAAGGAACAGGGAAATCAGGGCGATACGCATGGACACTCCAGTGGGGAAGACGGGTCGGTGAATACTATGGCTTTGGTCATGTCGACCTGCCGTGATGTTTCGCTTGACGAGCCAAAAACTGGTGTTATAGTTAGCTACAACACCACCTGAGCAACACCCATGAACACGAGCCTGACTGAATTCCTTGCGTCCCTGCTCTTCCTCGTCGCCCAGTCGGCACTTCCGGCTCTGGGTACGTCCGTGCAGGCACATATGGACGTGCCGACACAGCGTACCGAGAGTACGACTGCCCAGCAGGCCCCGACAAAGAGCCCGCAGGGTACTCGCAAGCGGGCACTTGGGCATACGCCTTATTACGATTTTGGACGACGCAACCCGCGGGCAAAGGATTGACCCCATGAGCATGAACTGGAACGAATCGACGCCGATCTATCGGCAACTGCGTGACCACATCAAGGCCATGATCCTTGATGAGGCGCTGAAGGAGGGTGATGCATTGCCTTCCGTGCGCCAGGTCTCCGCTGATTTTCAATTGAATCCGATCACGGTCTCAAAGGCCTATCAGGAACTCGTCGACGAGAATCTCGTCGAGAAGCGCCGCGGGCTTGGCATGTACGTGATGACTGGAGCGCGCACGGCGCTGTTGGGCAACGAGCGCGAGCGCTTCATCAAAGAAGAATGGCCGGCGCTCCGCGACCGGCTCCGTCGACTGGGCCTCAGCCTGGACGACCTGTTGAAAGCAACCACCAACTAGGGGTTAGGACATGACCGCTGTCATCAAGGCGCGAGGATTGCGCAAGAACTACGGCCGTTTTGAAGCTTTGAAGGGAATCGATCTCGACATCGAACCCGGCAAGATCATCGGCCTGATTGGACCCAACGGCGCCGGCAAGACCACGGCGATCAAGGCGATCCTGGGACTCACCGACTATCAGGGTGAACTG
The DNA here is from genome assembly GCA_040376895.1 of Lysobacteraceae bacterium. Taxonomy (GTDB): domain Bacteria; phylum Pseudomonadota; class Gammaproteobacteria; order Xanthomonadales; family Ahniellaceae; genus Ahniella. The sequence goes on from JBEIPT010000514.1 coordinate 1,367, forward strand.
AAGGTGCTCGGATTCGATCCGCACACCCAGCGCCACCAACTGATGCAGGAGGCCTGTTTCGTCGCCGACGTGGCCGTGCTGCCGCGCTGGATCCGAGTGCACCAGGCGATCGAATACGTCGAGGGTGTGCACCCACGGTTCTCGCGCGCCAAGTGCGAGGCGCTGCTGGCGAAGACGAAGATCAACAAGATGAGCCGCGTGCGCGAGTTGTCGAAAGGCATGATCGTGCAGCTGCATCTGGCGCTGGTCATGGCGATCGACGCCAAGCTCCTGGTGCTGGACGAGCCGACGCTGGGTCTCGACATCCTGTATCGCCGCGAGTTCTACCAGACGCTGCTGAACGACTATTTCGACAACGGCAAGACGATCATCGTGACGACCCACCAGGTCGAAGAGATCGAACACATCCTGACCGACGTCATGTTCATCCGGGACGGCCAGATCGTGCTGCGCTCGACAATGGACGAAGTGGCCGAGCGGTTCGTCGAAGTGATGGTCGGTCCGGAAAACCGCGAGAAAGCGCTGGCACTCAAGCCGATCGACGAACGCCAAGTGTTCGGCAAATCGATCTACCTGTTTGATGGCATCAGCAGCAAGGACGCAGAACAACTGGGTGAAACACGCACGCCGGGTATTGCCGACGTGTTCGTGGCCACCATGAAGGGAGCCTACAAATGAGTACTTTCGTCACCCTGCTGAAGCGCGAATATTGGGAAAACCGCGGTGGTTTCCTGTGGGCTCCGGTCGTCGTGATCAGCCTGTTCACGGTGTTCACGCTGATCGGAATGATTGCCGGCAAAGTGCACATCGGCAATCTGCCGGTCGAGATGCGGAGCCTGCCGCTCGACCAGATGATCGCCAAGCTGTCGCCTGAGCAACTGGAAAAAGCGATGATCGGTTGGCGCCATGCGCTGGCCGGTTTTGGTCTGATCATCCAGATGGTGCTCGGTGTGATGCTCTTCTTCTACTTGCTGGGTTCATTGCACGATGACCGCAAGTATCGATCGATCCTGTTCTGGAAATCGATGCCGGTGTCGGATTTCAGTACGCTGCTGTCGAAATACGTCAGTGCCGCACTGGTTGCACCGCTGTTTGCC
>JBEIPT010000311.1:0-4613 GCA_040376895.1 Lysobacteraceae bacterium
CGAAGACGAGTCCGAGGCTGAATACGCAGACGAGTCTGAAGCCGAGTACGAAGAAGAGTCCGAGGCTGAATACGCCGACGAGTCCGAGGCCGAATACGCAGATGAGTCCGAAGCTGAGTACACGGAAGAGGCCGAACCTGAGTACACAGAGGAGGCCGAAGCTGAGTACACGGAAGAGGCCGAACCCGAGTACACAGAAGAGGCCGAACCCGAGTACACGGAAGAGGCCGAGTATGAGGGTGAGTACGAGGGTGAGTGATCACCTCGCGAAGCGGGCGCGTCAGCGCCCCGCTTTGATCGGAAGCCGCTCAGTCGCCAGGACGAGTGCAGTCTGGCACGTCGGCTGCAATGCCATTCCGTGATTGCAGCCGTTCTACCGTGCCGATGTCTTCCCATTCGCCGATCCATGCGCTGGCTGCAACCCGACCGGAATGCAGGCGGTCGAGCCACCACGGCAGGATCGATCCGCGATGGGGTAGTCCGGTCAGGGCTTCGGGGCGATAACGCGCATAACCTGCGAAGGTATGGAGTTCCGCATCGGGACCGAGCAGCGGGGAAGCGAGTGACTCGAACACGCCTGCCTGCCGAAAGCCAGGCATCGGGCGCAGCAGTAAATGGGCGTCGGGCAAGTCGTCGCGCAACAACGCGGCTGGATCGAAGTCGCTCCAGATATCACCGTTGATGCACAGGAACGGTTGATCACCGAGCAAGGGCAACGCAGCGCGGATGCCGCCGCCGGTTTCCAGCGGCCAGGCACCTTCGAAGCTGTAGGTGATGCGCATGCCGAATGCCTCGGCGCCGAGTGTTTCCGGGAATCGGTGGGCGAGCCAGGCCGTAGTGATGACCACGTGCCGGACTCCGGCACCCGCCAGCCGTTCCAGATGGGACACCACCAAAGACCGACCGGCGATCTGGAGCAAGGGCTTGGGCTCGACCCAAGTCAGCGGGCGCATTCGTTCGCCAAGCCCGGCGCAGAGAATCAGCGCGTGCATCGAACCCAGCCGGTCACGCGCGAATCAGGACTTGATGCCGTGCTGTGCACGGACCTGCTGGATCCGCTCGCGGACCCGGGGTGGCAAGCTGCTGCTGGATTCAGCACGATCGAAGATGCCCGCGAGCACCCGCTTTTCGTCATCGTCGACAACCTTGTCGCGCATGGCGAGGCCAAGCAGGAAATTCAATTCACTCTCGTCGACAGTGCCGTCATTGGAAAAAACCTTGATGGCACTCCAGGCAATCTCGATGTAACTCTTCGGTGCTGCGGTCATGATGAATCCTGCGGATTGAGTTCGGTCCGAAGCGTAGCAAATCCGATCCCCGCATCAGGGGGATTTTGGTGCCGCCGGTTTGAGCCATATGTCCACGTCGACCACCACCGAGTGCCCGACCCATTCGGCGTCTTCCCACTCGCCGGTGCCGAGCCCGAACGCCAAGCGGTCCAATGTGACCTGGGCGCGCAGGTGTGCACGATCACCTTCACGCGTCCAGGTAAACGGAAATGCCATGTCCCGAGATACACCACGCAACGACAGTTTGGCCTTCGCGTTGAAGGAGCCATCCGCCTGTGCCGTTGCGGCCGATGCTGTGAAGTTGGCTTGGGGAAACTTCGCGACATCGAACCATTCGGGCGCCAACAAGGCGCTGTCGCGTTCTTCCTGCGCGGAATCGGCAGAAGCAAGATCGATGGTCACGTCGATCCGCGTTGTTTCCGGATGAGCCGGATCAAACTGGATCAGCGGTTCAAAACGTTTGAACTCGCCGGTGAAGGGTTCTTCCTGCTGCGTGCCGGAAAAACGCAGACTTCCGGAATCAAGCGCCCAGTCGTTCGCGCGTGCGCCCGCCAATCCCGTCCAGAACAACAATACGGCCCAAGTCAATCGGTTCATCGGATGCTCCGGAACATGCGGCGAAAGACGTCGTCGCGATCAATGAAGTGGTGTTTCAACGCCGCGCCAACGTGCACGAAAATCAGGACCAGCAAAGTCCACGCCATCACGCCGTGCAGATCCTGCAAGGTTGCCTTGAGCCCAGGGTTGGCAGCGATCAAGGGGGGTACCCGAAACAGTCCGAACCAGCGCAGGGGCAGATTTGTCGACGAGTGGTACAGCCAGCCACTGATCGGCACCACCAGCATCAGAAAATACAGAAGCCCGTGACTGACCTGTGCGACCCGCATTTGCCAAAGCGGCATGACGGCTGGCAAAACCGGCGCATGCGCTCGAAGCCGCCAAACCATGCGCACGACCCACAACACCAGCACCAGCAAACCCAGCGACTTGTGCCAACCAAAAGCCTGAAAACGCCGCGACAGCGGTTCGATGTCGGACATGAACGCGCCAAGGCCCAAGGTGCCCAAGACCAGAATGGCCATCAGGGCATGCTGGATTCGGGCATACAGGCTATAGCCGCGGGGTGTGCTCACTTCTTCGGGCCGCCGCCCTGTGTCTTGCGGATACCTTCGATCTCCAGTCGGATCGCCACGGTATCGCCGATGTCACCGATCAGGTGCGTCATGCCAAAATCCGATCGTTTGATCGACCCTTCAGCGGAAAATCCGGCGACGAACGCCTGCGAGTACTTGTGTGTGGCCAAACGATTGAATCGAAGATCCAGCGTGATCGGCTGTTCCACACCCAGCAGTGTCAACCGACCGTTCAATTTGCCTTCCTTCGCACCGGGTGCCAGGTCCAGACTTGTGCAGACAAACTTCATCTCCGGGAACTGCTCGGCGTTGAACCAGTCCTTGCCGAGCATCTTCTTGGTCCATGCATCGTCGTCCATGTCGAGGCCTGCAACCGGGATCGTCACTGCGCAAGAAGCCTTCGACGCATCATCCGGGTCAAAACGGAACGAGCCGTCGAACTGCTGGAATTCACCTTCGGAGAACGAGAATCCAAGGTGTTCGACATGGAATTGCACTTGCGAATGCACGGGATCAAAGCGAAATTCGTCGACGGCGGCAGCGCTTGTGCCGAAAGTCGCCAGCAGTAATGCCAGAATTGGGTGAGACTGGACGGATCGCATGCGAGGGTGCTCGATGTTGGGGTGGATGGGAAAACCAGTTGGGCACGATTCTGCCGCATTGTCCGTGATGGCACTGATGATAGGCCTGTTTTTCTGCCAGTGCGCAATGGCTGCGGCCGAACCTCGCTTTCGCCGGATCGGCGTCGAACGCGGCTTGCCGTCCGGGTGGGTCACCGAAATGACCGAAGATCGCGACGGGTATGTTTGGATGGCCACCCGGGATGGCCTTGCGCGTCACGACGGACTCGGCTTCCGCCATTACCAGCATGATCCCAACGACCCATTGTCGATTCCGTGCGCCGACGTACAGACGGTGTTGCCGACCCGAACGGGCCGACTGTTTGTAGGCTGCAGTGATACCGGTTTTGCCGAATTGCTCAATGCCGGAACCGGGCGATTCGAACGTTTTGAGGCGGCAGCGCTATCCATCGGACTGGATGACTGGTCGGTATTCAGCATCGACGAAGATGCCGAAGGGCGATTGTGGTTGGGCACTTACCAGGAAGGATTGATCCGTTTTGACCCGCAGACCGGCGCCTTCTCTCGACTCGGCGACCTGCAGGATATTCCGGAAGCCCTCGGGCGAGCCTTGGTGATCGAACTGGTGATCGATGATGGCCGCTTGATTGCCGGTACTTCCGAAGGACTTTGGGTGGTCGAACTCGGCAAGCCAGTCACGCCGGACCAGCCCTTCTTGCCCGATGCAACCATCACCAGCCTGTTGCGTGAACCCGATGGTGTGCTGGTGGCCAGTGGACAGACCGTTCAGCGATTGCAGTGGACCGAGTCCGGATTCAATCTGCAGCCGCTATCGCTGCCGATCACCAACTACATCGATGGTCTTGCCCGAGATCGTCAGGGCACACTGTGGGTAGCCACATTGGCGGGTGTCGTCGAAGCAGCGCCGGATGCGCCGGCACGACTCATTCTGCCGAGACGCGCGCTGGCCGCATCGCTTCCCGACCCCAAACTCACCGATGCACTCGTCGATCGAGAAGGCGGATTATGGTTGTCCACCAGTGGTGCAGGCGTCGCCTATCTGCGGCCGGATTGGCGACAATTCGAATTCTTCGAGCACGATCCGCTGGACGCCACAACATTGCCGGTCGAGCGCATGCAAGCCGTGGCCTCCTGTGGTGATGGCCGCCAGTTCGCGATCAGCCTGAGTGGTGATCTGGTGGAAATCGCGGAGACGGTGATTCGGCGCGCGCGTGTACCGGCCACTGCCGTGACGGCACTGTTCTGTGACGCCGGAAATCGACTGTGGGTCGGCAGTGACAGCGGACTCCAGCAGCTTGATGCCGCTTTCTCGGTCGCGCGTCGATTCACCACGGCTGAAGGTTTGCCGTCGAGCGCGGTGTCAATGATCATCGAAGGGGAGCCTGGCGAATTGTGGCTGGCAACCACCCGCGGAGGTGTTGCCCGCATCGATGCGGAGGGCGAGGTTCACGCCTTCACCGAACGGGATCAAGGCATCGTCGTGCCGAGTCTGGAACAGTTGCACCGTGCGCCGGACGGGCGCATCTGGCTGGCCGACGGAATGGGACTGCGAGTGTTCGATTCCGAGTGCGCCTGCTTCCGGGCAATCG
>JBEIPT010000249.1:0-5772 GCA_040376895.1 Lysobacteraceae bacterium
GCCGCGGTTGAACCCGTTCAGCACGGCCTGGCGCACGTCGTTGCGCGGGTATTCGTCCAGTTGCACCAGTTCCGTCCGGGTTTCGGCAGGCAGGCCAGTCGCAAAATCGAGCGACAGGTTGCCGAAACGTTTGGCACCCGAGTTGTCGGCGCCTGCGACGAACAAGGCTTCATCAATGCGACGTTCACCGAGCGAACGGATCTTGCGGGTCATCCGCAACATCTCGTCAGGCGTGCGGGCCGGGATACGGCCAATCGCCAGATCGGGCACATCGTTGCCATCGATATCGGCATACCGCGCGTCGGACGGCGTCTGAGCAATGTAGGCGCTTGTCTTCACGTAATGGGTGGGCACAAAACTCACCGAGTCGAGACCCAGGTAGTTGCGATAGTCGTAGCTGTCGGCACCAATCAGCGTGACGAACTTCAGCGGCGACTTCGCGTGTGCGGCGCGGATGAACGTACTGATCGCATCGGCGCTGGCCTCGAAGTCGCTGTGGGCTGCGTAGATGGCATCCGTGCCGACGAGCGCAACGCGGAACCCGCGGGAGGTCTGCAGCGCCACATAGTCTGCAGTGGCCCCAATCAAGGAGGGGTGCGCGATGACGACGAAGTCGGCATTCGGTGCGCTTGCTGCACCGGCTGCAGAAGCGATGATTGGCTTGGCAATACGGTCGATTCGTGCGGCGGTCCATTCGAGTTCCACGCCAGGTGCCGGGTTGCCGATCATCGAGGGCGCCCCAGCATGGAACGCACGACGATAGGTGTTTCCGTCCGCATCGAAGGCCCAGATGCTGCCGGCGCCATCCAGGCCGCTCAGCGCAAAGCCCGTGCCTGCTTCGAAACGGGCGTCGAACCGACCATCGACCGCGAAGGTGTAGCGTTGGTAATCGACGACCAGGCGGTCGTAATGCACGAGGTCAAAGGGCAAGCCAAGGTCGGCTGCGACATCGAGCGACAGTTCCTGCTGGCCGGGCAGCAGGCCACCCGGAACGTCGATCGTCAGTACTTCTTCGCGCACGCCGTCAAAGCGGCGGCTGACACGATGGGTGCTGTTCAGCGCTGCGACCACCGAGTGATCGGGACCGTCGACTGCGAGGTCGGTACCGCCGATGATCGTGACCTGCGCCGAGACCGGTGTCAGCGGCGCCATGGCCGGCAGCGTGAAGCTGCGGGTCAGGCCGACCGGGCGGTCGTACGCCAGGATCTGGTCATCCACCCAAGGGGCGCCGCCGCTGATGCTCAGGTTGAATCGGCGATCCAGTTCCTGCACAAATCGGGCGGGAACCACTTTCGAGCCCACATTGCGTACGACCGGCAGGTGGCCTGGTGTCACGCCGCGGCCGTTCAGGCTGAGCTGGTACCAGTTCTGGCTGCTGTAGCGATTGTCGGTTCGCGCGGCGACAAATTCGATCGCGTCACCCGGGCCGAATTCGCCATCGTTGGCGTCGTCGACATACACGGCGACCGGGCGCCCGGCGTCGGTCAGCGCCAAGTTCGCCGACGGCACGCCATTGCCCAGCGCCAAGCCAGCGGCCTTGAGGTCGGCGAAGCCGACCCGATGGATGCCGGCAGCAGTGGCGCCGAGCAGCACGTTCGGGGCAATCGCTTTCGCGTTGCGGGCCAAGCTGGCGTCAAGCTTCGATTGAACGGCCTTCCAGTCGATCCGGTCGGTGTCGCCGTTCACTTGGGTGCCGTAGGCCTTGCCAACCGCGTACGGGCCGTGTGACGTGCGGCGACCATCCAGCGCGATGTCTTCGATCCAGAACTCCGTGAGTTCGGTTGAAGGCAGGCTGACTTGGTAATCGGCACCATTGACACCTTGGTCCGCTGCTGCAATCGGTTGGCCCAAACTACGCCCGGCAGCGCCCTTGATCTCGAAGCCGAGGTTGCCCGCTTCGGCGAGTGTGGCGAATTCGATCGTCAGGCCATCCACGCCAAGACTCGATCGCACCGATGCAAGACTCACCGGCAGCGTGCCCGCGGGCAGGAGATAGTCCTCGACTTCGCCGTCGGCGGCCAAACCGTTGGGTTGTGGCGAGGCGTCACTGAAGAACGACGATTCCGACGTGAGCCGCAAGCGGCCATAAGTTGCCGTGCTGCTGTTCACAGGAACACCGAAACCGGTCCATACCAGAACGCGCGTGGCGGAACTCGTGCCGGTAGGGATGTTGCCCGTGGTGAATGTGGTGTCATCCGCGCCTGCAACACCGCCGGTATTGCGCAGGCGGGGCAACGAGCGTTCACCGGAATCCAGGAAATCACCGTCGCCGTTGAAGTCGATCCAGCCGACCAACTGCGCGTCGATGCCCGACGTGTTCGTTACGCTCACGCTGGCGCAGTATTGGTTGGCGGAGGTCGTGAAGCCCGAGCAAGTCATGCCGCTGGACACATAGGTCGGCCAGGTGCTGATGCCGTCTTCGTCGGCGCCATCAAGATTGGCGTTCGTGTTGCCATTGCTGTCGGTCTCACCATCGGGCACCGTGGCACCCAGGTACATCTCGCGATTCTTCAGGACATGGCGCGGGCCGTTACCGGAGAGATTCACGTTGTAGCTGGTTGGGGCGTCGCCGTAGTCAAACCCGCAGAATGTGAAGTCAGTCACGCCGGTCTTTTGGTCATCGGGAAAGTCGTCGGTATCGAAATCGTCGCCGACGAGGTAGTCGATCAGTACGCGCTTGACGGCACCCGAAAACTCAACATTCAGATTGCCGAGGGTTTGTGTGTCGCTGGATGCGGCATCCCCCTCCACTACGTCACCAGCACGCTCAGTCGAGCCGCCGCCAGTGTATTCCCACGGCACGTAGTTATCATTTTCATCATAGGCGGCAACGACAGTGTAATCCTCAAAATCGTCGTTGGCCCAATCGTTGTCGGTGATGGCAAACGTCAAGTCATTTACCGGTGTCGAGAAAGTGAACTCGGTAAGTTGCCCAACCGATTCAATTTCGGTTCCGGAGTTGTCGGGTACGTCCACGAAGAACTGGTAATAGCCCGCATGATTGCCGGTTGTTGCGGTAGTAGTCACCAGATTGCCGGCAATGCCTGAGCCGCCGAGGCTGGTGGCGCGCGTTTCGGTCATCGTCACGCCATTGACCGTGACGGCCGTGAAGTTGGCGTTGTTGCCGTTGTCGCCCCAGTTGTAGGTCATGCGGCTGGAGCAAGTGGACTGAGCAACCGTGGCGTTTTCGGTCAGGATCAGTTTCGCTCGATTGAGCGTGCCCGACACGCCATTGCCGGTATCTCGGTCACACAGCCGCAGGATCCATGTCCCGTTGGCGTTGCCGGTATAAAAATCCATTCCGGTGTTTTCGACCAGACGAAGATAGTAGGGCTCTGCCACGGGGTCATTGTCACCGTCGTCCAAAGCCGTCGATGCGACTTCGGACGTCCCGAATCCGTTGGCGATCAGGATGTCGTAGTCGTCGAGATTGTCCCCGGTGTTATGCGTCATGAACGTGAACGTGGAACCGCTGGGCGATACCAGCACACCACGAACATCCCCGCGCTGGGCGTGACTGATGTTCAGGCCCAGAGCAATGGTCTGCACGGTGAAGGAATTGCTCACCGAGAAGTTCACATTCAGTGCACCGGTACCCGCAGTGCAGTTGCCGTTGGAGCTGACGTTCCCGATGGACCCGCCTGTAGTGTCGTCATAGCGGTAGATCTTCGGCGCAGATTGCACCTCGGTCATGGGAATCAGCGCACTGGCGATGGTCACTAGCAAGCAAAACAGGCGATTGCGAAGCATATTGATGTTCCCGCGGCACTGAAGCAGTAAGCCAGAGTTTGGCACGACCCCGCAAAATGTGCGCCAAATCACATTTGCTTGGGCGTAGCGGCAGGTCAAGTCACAGATATTTGCAAGTTTCGCCCGCCTTGGGCTGCTTGGCCGGCCCGGGTCGGGGCAGGGATTGCCTGACTTCAATGTAATGGCGACAGGGCATTGACTGCGCACTCAGCCCCCTTGGCGCTAGACTCGCGCGTCTTTTCGGCCCGAGCGGGTCGCAATAATCAGGAAATCCGATGAAAATTCTGGTCGCCTACAAGCGGGTTGTGGATTACAACGTGCGCGTACAAGTCAAACCCGATGGTTCGGGCGTGGCCATCGAGGGAGTGAAGCTCTCGCCGAACCCGTTCGACGACATCGCCCTGGAAGAAGCGCTGCGCTTGCGCGAGAAGGGTCATGCGACCGAAGTGATCGTGACCACGATTGGTCCGGCCGACTGTCAGGCGCATCTGCGCAACGGTCTGGCGATGGGCGCGAACCGTGCGATCCACATCGTCACGGACCAGGCTGTCCAGCCGCTGACCGCGGCTCGCGCGCTGCTGAAGCTGGTGGAGAAGGAGCAGCCGGGTCTCGTGATGCTGGGCAAGCAGGCCATCGATGACGATTGCAGCCAGACCGGCCAGATGCTGGCAGCCCTGATGAACCGGCCGCAGGCAACGTTTGCGTCGAAAGTCGAGGTCGTCGGGTCGAGTGTGCGGGTCACGCGCGAAGTGGATGCCGGTCTCGAGACGATCGAGGTCGATCTGCCAGCCGTGATCACGTCCGACCTGCGGCTCAACGAGCCGCGGTTCATCAAACTCCCGGACATCATGAAAGCCAAGAGCAAGCCGCTCGAAACCGTCGCGTTCGACAGTCTCGGCGTCGAATCCGGGGACCATCACCAGGTCACTCGTTATGCCCCTCCGCCCAAGCGCAGCAAGGGTGTGATGGTGAAGGACGTGCCGGAACTGGTTGCCGCGCTGAAGGCCAAGGGACTGCTTTAAGGAGCCGTTATGAGCAAGATTCTGATCATTGCTGAACATCTCAACGGCAAGCTCAATGCGAGCACGGCCAAATGTGTCACGGCCGCGCGTGCCATGGGTGGCGCCATCGACATCCTGGTGCTGGCCGCTGATCCTGCCGGTGTCGCCGCGGAAGCCGCGCGTCTCGATGGCGTCGCGAAGGTATTGGCTTGTGCGAACGCCGCGTTTGCCGACGCCATGGCGGCTGTTTATGCGCCGACCGTTGTGGCCGCTGCTGCGGGCTACTCGCATGTGCTCGGTCCATCCACCACGTTCGGCAAGGACCTCATGCCGCGCGTCGCTGCACTGTTGGGTGAAGCCCAAGTCAGCGACATCATGAAAGTGGTCGACGCGTACACGTTCGAACGCCCGATCTATGCCGGCAACGCCATCATCACGGTCAGCGCGCCTGCCGCGCGCAAACTGGTCGCAACGGTGCGTACGGCATCGTTTGCGGCAGCCGGATCGAACGGCAGCGCCTCGGTCGAAGCCGCGAGCCTGCCGGTGGAAATTCCCACCCATACCCGCTTCGTCGAACTGAAGGCCGGCGCGCAGGATCGGCCTGACCTGCAAACCGCGTCGCGCGTCGTGTCTGGTGGTCGGGCTCTGGGTTCCGCAGAAGCGTTCGACATCATCTACAAACTCGCCGACAAGCTCGGTGCAGGTGTGGGTGCCTCGCGTGCGGCCGTCGATGCGGGTTATGTGGCCAGTGACCTTCAGGTCGGTCAGACCGGCAAGATCATCGCGCCGGAACTCTATGTGGCGATTGGCATCTCGGGCGCCATCCAGCACCTGACCGGCATCAAGGATGCCGGCACCATCATCGCAATCAACAAGGACGGCGAGGCGCCGATCTTCGAGATTGCCGATTTTGGTCTGGTCGGTGACCTGTTCAAGCTGGTTCCGGAGCTGACGGAAGCGCTGTGACGGATCGCCCTTTGTGCTTCGCTTCGCGAAGCACAAAGGGCGAAGTGTTTGCCTA
>JBEIPT010000332.1:0-4391 GCA_040376895.1 Lysobacteraceae bacterium
CGACTGGCCAGAATCACGTCGAATGCGCCGTCCTCGACGTCGCTGCGGAACAGGCTGTCAAGGGAGAGCAGGCTGGACAGCAGGAAGATGACCCAGACGACACCACCGGCAATCCGGGCGAGCTTGGCCGACTCGGGGCCAAGCGCCAACGGAAACGCGGTTGCCACGATCAGTGCGAACCACAGCGGCGCCAGGGTCTCCGAGCGCCGGCGATAGAGCAGCATCGCGTCACGGCGCAACATTCCCCAAAACAGACTCAGTCCGGACTCAGCCATGACTGCCTCCGTTCAGTGGCACTCGGCGGACCTTGCTGACCCGGGGATCGATCAGGCCATGAGAGGTCATCAGGACCGCTCCGCCCCGGAGGAGGTGCGCCTCGATCATGCGGTCGACCAGCAATTGGCCATCTCGATCCAGATTGGCGTAGGGTTCATCCAGTAACCAGAGCTGCACGGGCCAGGTCATCAACGCAGCCAGTGCAACTCGCCGATTCTGTCCTTGCGACAAACGGCGAAGTGGTGTGTCTTCAAATCCATCGAGGCCGACACTCATCAGTGCGGCGCGGTGACTCGTGCCCAGGCGCTGCCCGAACAGACGGCCGAATGCCGCGAGATTTTCCATTGGCGACAGTTCGGATTTCATGCCGGTGCGATGACCCAGCCAGCCGACTGCCGCGGGTGGTTCTTCGGCAGACTCGCCGAGCCACAGAATTTCGCCTTCGGTGCGCGGGATCCAGCCCATCAGCGTTCGCAAAAGGCTAGTCTTGCCGCTGCCGTTGCTGCCCTCAAGGAGCAGCGCCTGGCCTGCCGGCAAGGCAAAGCTGATCGGGCCGAAGATGCGCTCTTCGCCCCGAACCAGGGTCAATTCGCGCACGTCCAGCAGAATCTTGGCTTGGGATTCGAGACCGTGCATGCCATCCATGTGCCTTGGAAACCAGCGATGTTAGCAGGCTGTGGCCTTTTTCCAGGAAGCAACCCAACCTCAGGCAGGGTTGTGTCATTGTGTTTCGTGACAGAATCTCGTCTGATTTCCCAGAGATTCCGGACTGTCCAATGGCCATGTCATCGCACTCCATTCGTCCCGTATTTGCCCTGTTGGTGCTTGGCATGGGCACTTCTGTCCATGCCGCAGACATCACCGTGGTCCCTGCGCAAACCAAACCGTTGACCATCAAGCAAGCATCCGTTGCCAAGGTCGACAAGCGGGCGGACCGCACGGTGTACATGGTGGTGCTGAAGGAGCCTTCGGTGCTGGCGTTCGACAGCGCGGTCCGGCTCTCGGCTGGTGCCAAGTCACTGGGTTTGCGACCCACTGCGCCAGATGAGACGGCCAAAACGCGCTTTGATGTCCGCGCTCCGGCTGTGTCGCGGTATCGAAGTTATCTCGCCGACCGTCAATCCGCGGTGCTTGCCGACTTCGGTACCCGATTGGGACGTGTGGTGTCGCCCAGCCATCGATACGATCTCGTGACGAACGGGTTTGCGGTCGCGCTGGACCAGCACGAAGCAGCTCAACTGGCCGGCCACCCTGAGGTCGAATCGGTCCAGCCCGAAGTCCATTACCGGACACTTACTGATTTCAGTGCGCGTTTTGTCGGCGCTGACGCCGCATGGACCGGCACGGTCCCGGGCAGCGCCCTGCAAACGCGCGGCGAAGGTGTCGTCGTCGGCGTGGTCGATACTGGCATCAATGCCGCGCACCCGGCGTTCGCCGACCAGTCTTCGGACGGTTACAACCACACCAATCCGCGCGGGGTCCGCTACGGATTGTGCAACAACGCCGGCGAGACGCGCTGCAATGACAAACTCATCGGCATCCACGACTTCGTGAATGAGCCCGGCGCCACAGGCGCTGCAGCGGGCAACGATATTGATGGTCACGGCACGCATGTCGCTGCAACGGCAATCGGCAACCCTGCCAATGGCTCGGTCGCGGCACAGATCGTGAACTACAACGTGGCCACTACCGGCGTTGCACCTCGTGCCAACTTGATCATGTACAAGGCATGCTCGGCCACCTCGGAGGTGGGCGGCACCTGCCCAGGTTCGGCACTCACGGCGGCACTGAATCAGGCAGTCGCCGATGGCGTGGATGTCCTCAATTTCAGTATTGGCGGACGGGCATTCTCGCCATGGTCGGATCCCCGTGCGTTTCTCGCCTTGCGTGCTGCCGGCGGCTTGGCGGCAGTGTCCGCGGGCAACAGTGGGCCGATGCTTGGCAGCGTCAGTTCGCCGTCCAATGCGCCTTGGGTCATCTCGGTCGCGAACGCGCTCAGCAACAAGTCGTTCCAGACTACGCTTTCGAACATCAACGGCACCGGCGTGACCTCACCGTTCTCATTGTCGGGGCAGGGCACCAGTGGCGGCGTGGCCGAAGCTCAGGTGGTCTATGCGGGCGACTTTGGTGACGGCAGTTGTGTCGGCTCGTTCCCGGGAGGCACCTTCACCGGCAGAATCGTGATTTGTGATCAAGGTCGTTCCGACGCGTTGTTCCAGAAAGCGCAACGTGTCGGCAGCGCGGGCGCGATCGGGCTGGTGGTGGCCAACCGCCAGCGTGACGGCAACAACAACGCGGCCACCATGGTCTCGCTGTTGCCGACTGTCCATCTTGGTTTTCAGGATGGCGAGACACTCAAAGCGGCTGTGCGCAATGCCCGCGGTACGGCCAACGGCCAGATCCGGGCCCGCATCGACGGCATGAACATCAATGGCAGCGGCCGAGGCAGCATTCTGGCCGACAGCAGCAGCAAAGGCCCGGTCACGCCGTTTCCGGGCTACTTGAAACCCAATATTGCCGCGCCGGGGACAAACATCGCCGCTGCGTTCATCCCGTCACCGACCAGTTTTGACGCCCTGACCGGCACTTCGATGGCATCACCGCATGTGGCCGGCGCGGCGGCGCTGGTCGCGGCTGCAAATCCTTCGTGGACCCCGGCGCAGATCGAGTCGGCGATTCTGACCAGTGCCACCGACAACATGTTGCTCGAAGATGGCCTGACCCGTGCCCGCTATTTCGAGGCAGGCGCCGGCATGCTGAATGTGCCTGCCGCGCTGAAGTCAGGCTTGCACTTCCTCACTACCCAAGCCGAGTTCCTGGCTGCCGATCCGCAATCCGGCGGCAATCCGGCGACACTGAACCAGCCCTATCTGCATTCCGATTCATGTCTCCGGGCATGTACGTTTGTGCGCACGGTCACCGCAAATGTCGGCGGCTCGTGGACCCTTGGGGCCAGCATGCCTGCAGGGGTTGCCGTGTCGTTCAACCCTGGCGCCATTACGCTGGCGGCTGGCCAATCGGCGCCCATCACGGTGACCCTGACGATGAATCAGGCGAACCTGCTCGGTCAGTGGCAGGAAGGTACCTTGCGCTTCACGAACACTACGTCCCCGGCGACAGTCAGCAATACCGTGGTGCCCATTTCGGTCTTCGCCAGTGGTGGCTCGTTGCCTTCGCAAATTCGCGTGACCGGCGCGGGCGTTTCCGGAACCGGCTTGCTGACGCTCGAAGGGCTCATCGATATGGACGAAGTGTCCGTTACCGAAACCGAACTCAAGCGCGTGGACAGAACCAGTCCCGCGATCGCCGTCGACAACACGCCCGACGACCCCTATGACAACCCTGGCGTCAACTTCTCGCGCTTGGTTGGTCGGCCCACGGTGCCTGCAGGAACCAGCCCGAAAAGTGCCATTTTTGTTGAAGTCGTGCCCTCGGCAGGTCAGGACGTGGATCTGTTCGTCGGATTCAATTTCGACGGCGACGAGTTGCCCGACGAGAACGAACAGTTGTGCGAAAGCACCAGTGATGTGGGTGAGCAAGAGTCGTGTTTTCTGACCGCCGATTTTGCGACTTCCACTGATCAGTACTGGATCATGGTGCAGAACTACTCGTCACCTGCCGGTGCCGCGCCCCCTGCGATTTCGGTGTACTCGGGTGCATTGGCGCAGGGTGCGTCTGATCTGGCGCTGAGCGCTCAGACCACACGCGGCCGAACCACGGCCGGACAGTCCTTGCCGATTCAGCTGTCCTGGAACATGCCGCATGTTGGTCCGGGCGAGAAGGCTGTTTCGGTGCTGAAACTCGGCTCGGATCGGGCCTTCCCGACGAATGTCGGGCTGATTCCGGTGGTTTTTGAACGTAGTGCTGCAGCGGATCTTCCGGCGATCGTCATGAACGCGCGCCAGGATGTCGAAGTGATCAGTCTGCAACCCGGTCAGGCACATGAGCGGATCGTCGTGGACGTACCGCGGAACCAGACGGCGTTGATCATGCGCACGGAAGGGAACGGGGGCGACATCGATCTTTATGTATCCCGTCACACGGGGCCGCTGTCGGCGCCGACGTTCGCCGCCGCGCCGCCGCGCCTGCAGCAGCCGTTCACGTCGATCCATCCC
>JBEIPT010000560.1:0-2086 GCA_040376895.1 Lysobacteraceae bacterium
CTGGTGGTGCATTCCTTGCGCGCGGCGGCACACGACGACGTACGTTTCGGGACCTATCATCTGACGGCTGCCGGACAAACGACCTGGCACGGATTTGCCGCCGCGTTGCTCGCTTCGGCCCATGAACTCGGTCTGCTGGCGCGCTTGCCCGAAGTTCAGGCGATCAGCACAGACGATTACCCGACACGTGCCCGACGTCCCCAATTTTCCGTGCTCGATTCGAACAAACTCGAGCGGACATTCGGACTCCACATGCCCGACTGGCGCCTGCCGATGGCGCAGGTGCTGGCAGAACTGAAGGACAAGCAGAACCCATGAGCGGCCCCATGATTCCCGTGATTCTTTCCGGCGGCGCCGGCACACGTTTGTGGCCAGTGTCGCGACGCTCCTATCCGAAGCCATTCATGGCGCTGCCGGATGGTGAAAGCCTGCTCGAAAAAACGGCGCGCCGGGCTTTGGCCGTGGCGGCGCCGGACGCACCGATCATCACCGTGACGGCGCGCGACTATGCGTTCATCACGCGTGATGCCTATGCCCGCATCGAAGGTTTTGCGGTCGAGCGCCAGATGTATCTGCTGGAACCTTTGGCCCGCAATACCGCTCCAGCCATCCTCGCCGCAGCACTGTGGGTGCAGAAGCGGTTTGGTGACGACGCGCAACTGCTGGTCCTGCCGGCAGACCACTTGATCCGCGACATCGATGCATTCCGCGAAGCGGTGCAGCGCGCGAGCCGTCTGGCGAGTGAAGGATTCCTCGGTACCTTCGGTGTTGTGCCGACTCGACCGGAGACCGGATACGGTTACATCGAACGCGGACCGGCACTGAAGGAAGCGGGATTCGAAGTTGCCCGGTTCGTCGAAAAGCCCGATCTGGCGACCGCACAACGTTACGTTTCCGGGGGTGGTTATTACTGGAACTCGGGCATGTTCTGTTTTCGCGTCGGCAGTCTGATCGACGAGGCAGAGCGCGTGTGTCCGGAAGTGCTCGCGCCGACTCGCGCTACGCTCAATGCCGATGACTCTTCACCTTCACAGGTGCTCAACGCCGAAGCATTGCGGTTGGTGCCGGAAATTTCGATCGACTATGCGGTCATGGAACGCGCGAGCAAACGTGCGGTGGTGCCGGCGGCGTTCGACTGGAGCGACATCGGTTCGTGGAATGCACTAGCCGATCTGGTCGATGCCGACGAGGTGGGCAATCGCCGGATCGGCAATGCCGTGTTCGTCGGTGCGGCGCGCAACTACGTACAGAGCAACAAGCGGGTGATCGCCGCCGTCGGTGTCTCCGACCTGATGATCATCGATACCGATGACGCTTTGCTGGTTGCCCATCGCGAGCAGTCGCAGGCCGTCAAGGAAGTGGTCGACACGCTCAGGCGCGACCGGCATCACAGCACCGAGTTGCACACCACCGTGTACCGGCCCTGGGGCAGCTACACGGTGCTGGAAGATGCCGACGACTGCAAGGTCAAGCGGCTGGTCGTGAAACCCGGGCATGTTCTGAGCCTGCAGAAGCACCATCGGCGCAGTGAGCATTGGACGGTCGTCAGCGGCACCGCATTCGTGCGTGTGGGCGATCGCGAATTCGATCTGGAACAGAACCAGAGTTGTTATATCCCGATCGACACGCTGCATCGCCTTGAGAACCGCACGGATCGTGATCTGGCGCTGATCGAAGTGCAGTGCGGCGACTATTTTGGCGAGGACGACATCGTGCGCCTCGAAGACCGTTACGGAAGGGTGTGATGAGAATCCTGCTTGGTTTGTCCCTGTTGCTCCTCGCCGCTCGCGGCCATGCCCAGGTGTCCGTCATCGACCAGATGTTCGGTCGCGCCGACGTCGAGACGGTCGCACTCGCGGACAGCGGCGAATTCCATGCGCTGACGCGGCTCAAGGAGGGTCGGCAGGTCCTCGAAGCACGGCGCGTGGAAGGCAACGTTCTGCACTTCAGTGCACAACCGGAAGCGGGCCGTATCGTCGACTTTCGCTTGTTGCCGCAACGACGCCTGGCGTGGATCGTGCGCGTGGGTGAAGGTGCCAAAGTGCACGACACGCTGTCGGTGGTGCATCTGTCGACGCGCATACTA
>JBEIPT010000430.1:0-3267 GCA_040376895.1 Lysobacteraceae bacterium
CTGTCCCACAGTTCCTGAGTCTGTCCCACAGTTCCTGAGTCTGTCCCACAGTTCCTGAGTCTGTCCCACAGTTCCTGAGTCTGTCCCACAGTTCCTGAGTCTGTCCCACAGTTCCTGAGTCTGTCCCACAGTTCCTGAGTCCGTCCCACAGGTCCTGCTAGGCTCTCCGGCCTGTCATCCGTGTTCGCATGAAACTCGACCGACCCTTCATCCGCTTGCCGATCCGTTTTGACGCCGAAGCACTCGCGCGCGAGATCGACGCCTTGCCAAGCACCGCATGGCGCGCCCATCCGCAAGGGTATGCAGGCAATTCGGCCGTACCGCTGGTCGCTGCATTCGGCGACCCGGACGATGACGCGGCAAAAGGCCCGATGCGGCCCACGCCATGGCTGAATCAGTTGCCGAGTGTGCGGCAGGTGCTGGCGGCACTTGACTCGCCGATCGGCAGATCCCGATTGATGCGGATCCACGGCAACGGCGAGGCCCATGCCCATGTCGACACGCACTACTACTGGCAGAGCCGGCATCGCGTACATGTGCCGGTGCGCACCACGCCGCATGTTCGCTTCGAAGTGGGTCAACACGCAGTCAACATGGCTGCCGGCGAGTGTTGGGTGTTCGACACCTGGACCCGGCACAACGTGCTGAATCCGGAATCGACGGAGCGGATCCACCTGGTCATCGACACGGTTGGCGGGCCGCGCTTGCACGAGTGGATCGATGCGGGTGAAAGCCCTTCGGATTTCCTGCCGGCAACGATGACGGTAGCGCCGCGTGATGGGACGGAGATCGGATCGAGGCTGCGCTTCGAAAGTGAAAACCAGCCAATCGTGATGACGCCGTTCGAGCTTCGATTCTGGTTGCAGCGGTGTCGCGATGAACTCGCCAGTACCGATGCGGCCTCGTCGCTGGAGACCCTTGCGCGGTCGCTCGATCGGCAATGGACGGCATTGTTTGCCGAGTTCGGCGTTCGTCCTGCCGGGCATGCTGCGTTTGCTGGCGTGTTGTCCCGAGTGGATGAGACCCTTGGCACATTCCCATCGTCATGGCGATTGGGCAACGGGTGTGCGGTCGCCGAGTTTTTGCGTCAGGTTATCGTTCGGGTTGCAGTGACTGGTGAGGTGGCTCCGGCCAGTGCGCCGGTCCAGACGACTGTGCGCACGACCGCTCCGGCACCCACGCGGCCAATCTTCGACCGCCCGATCTTCATCGTCTGCCCGCCGCGTTCGGGCAGTAGCCTGTTGTTCGAAACCTTGTGCCGATCACCCGATCTCGTCTCGATCGGGGGTGAAAGTCACCAGATCATGGAACAGATTCCGGCGCTGAATCCCGCGCGTGTGAATTTCGACAGCAATCGCGTCGAGGCGGATCTGGCGACACCGATGACGGTTGCCGAACTCACGCACGGATTCTTCAGTCAGTTGCGCGATCGCGACGGCCGACCGGTGCGCGCCGATGCCCGGGCATTGAGGTTCCTTGAAAAAACACCGAAGAACGCGTTGCGCGTGGCATTCCTTGCGCGGGCCTATCCGGATGCGCAATTTGTCGTGTTGTATCGATCGCCGCGCGACACGATCAGCTCCATGCTCGATGCCTGGCGATCGAAGCGGTTTGTTACCTATCCCCGACTGCCGGGTTGGTCCGGGCCGCCTTGGTCGCTGCTGCTCACCCCCGGATGGCGCGATTGGCAATTGCTGCCCGAACATCAGATCGTGGCGCGGCAGTGGTCGGCATGTGTCGGCCATCTGCTCGATGATCTGGAAGGGCTCGATCCTTCGCGGGTGTTGGGTATTCGTTACGACGATTTACTGAGTGCACCGCAGACAACCATCGAACGTTTGTGTCGGCAACTCGACGCAGGCTGGGATACCGAACTCGCCGAACTGCCGCCGTCGCGTCATACGCTGACGCCAGCCGATCCCGAAAAGTGGCGACACAATGAATCGTTGCTGGCCGATTGTCTGCCCGGGCTGGCGCCAATGGCCGAGAGATTCGATCAGTGGTTTGCCCAACTGGAAGCGACTGCGCGACCAGCGCCCGAGCTATCGCCCGGTCCATCGGTGCGGCAACTCGTGGAGCCCGTTCCGGTGGCGTCTGTACCGATTGCCCCAGATCATCCGAAACAGGCCTTCGGCAGTGTCTATACCCGCAGTTTTGCTCAGGTGCTGTCCGCCTGCGGGGTGTCGTTGGCAGTCTCGACGTACCAGAGTGGCCGAGTCGTTCTGTTGCGTCCGGAGGGCGAGGGCATCAACACCCATTTCAAGGGTTTTCCGAGCCCGATGGGCCTGGCAGCTCAAGGCGACCGACTGGCAGTGGCCACGGCGCGAGGCATCTGGGAATGCCACAACCAACGGGGTATTGCCGCGACCCTGGCACCCGCAGGCAGTCACGATGCCTGTTTTGTGCCACGCCAGCTGCACCTCACGGGTGATATCCGGGTTCACGAAATCGGTTGGGCCGGTTCCGAGCTCTGGATCGCCAACACCCGGTTTTCGTGTCTCGCCAGCCTCGATCCCTGGCACAGCTTCGTGCCGCGCTGGCAACCGAAGTTCATCACCCGACTGGAGCCAACGGATCGTTGCCATCTGAACGGCCTGGCGGTGGTCGATGGCCGTGTGAAGTACGTGACGTGCCTCGCCGCGACAGACGAAGGTGGCGCCTGGCGTGAGCACAAGGCCGATGGTGGCCTGATCATCGATGTGGGGTCCGACGAATTCGCCGCAACGGGCTTGTCGATGCCGCATTCACCGCGCTGGCATCAAGGTGCGTTGTGGGTACTCGAATCGGGACGTGGCACCTTGTCGCGGGTGGACCTGGCCCGCGGCCGGGCCGAGCCCGTGGTCGAATTGCCCGGGTTCACTCGTGGACTCGCGTTTCATGGGCCGTTTGCGTTCATCGGGCTCTCGCAGATTCGCGAGGGGATCTTTGGCGGATTGCCCCTTCTGGAACGCCTTGAAGAGCGATTGTGCGGTATCTGGGTCGTCGACCTGAGATCCGCGCGAATCGTCGGATTTCTGCGATTCGAAGGTCAGGTCCAGGAAATCTTCGATGTTCAGGTGCTGCCGAATTGCCGCTATCCGGAACTGCTGGAACCGGAAGATGAACGAATCCAGGGCGCATTCGTGCTGCCAGTTGGGCACAATTGAGGTTTGTTTTTGCCAGAAGGCCTCGCCATGACTGAAGTCGACTACGCCCGCTACGACCGCATCCGTGCGGTGCATTGGACCGGATCCGCCATGAGCCTGATCGATCAGCGTCTGCTGCCGA
>JBEIPT010000474.1:0-2776 GCA_040376895.1 Lysobacteraceae bacterium
CGGTCGGATTTTCGGCAATCATCCGCAGATACTGATCCTTGGCTTCGTCATACAGCCCCTGTTGCAGCAGCGAAACGGCCAGCACGCCACGCGCCGAAGCATGTCCGGGCAACTCGTCGAGAATCGCCTGGGCCAATCGCCCGGAACGGACCCAGTCTTCCTGCTGCGCGGCTTTGCGAGCTGCGTCCAGGCGGTTGTAGATCCGGATGCCGTCCTTGGGGTCCATGCCGGCCACCCCTTCGCGTTCGCTCGCAGGCTGCAGGTACCCAAGCGACTGCAACATCTCCATGGATTCACGACTGAGCGGATTGTCGATGACCGCGTGGGCTCGGCTGTCGGCATCGGCCAGAACTGCTTCCATCGACAAGTCCATGTTCGCGGCGCGCATCGAAAAACCCGGCACGTCATGCAGGTTGCGTGTTTCGCCCGGATCCTCGGACAGGTCGTACAACTCCGGCCGCGGTGCCCGTATATAGGTGAACCCGTGTTCCCGGATGGCGTACAGCGGGGCCATACCGAACCCGAGCTCCGCCAGCAGGGACTCGGAGTACAAGGCACGATCGTCGGATATGCCATCGAGATACTGCCGAAGGTCGCGTCCCGGCAGTGCCGGGTCTGGCGCACCGATGCTGGCCAACACGGTCGGCAGAATGTCCATGTGGTGGACCGGCGTGGCGACCCGCCTCGCGGCCGGAAATCGGGTGGGCTGCCGAATGATCAGCGGCACACGCGTCGTGGCCCGATACACGAACACCGCATGGGTCCGCTCCTCGTGCTCACCCAGACTTTCGCCGTGATCGGCCGTGACGATGACCAGGGTGTTGTTGAGCTCGCCGCCCTGTCGCAGCATATCGATCAGCCGTCCAAGTTGTTGGTCGGCATAAGTGATTTCGGCATCGTAGCCGCTTGCTGCAGTCGCAGCCAAAGCACCCGGTGCCCGATGCGGCTCGTGCGGATCGAACAAGTGGACCCAGGTGAAAAACGGCTTTCGGTCCGGGGCTTTTCGCCAGGACTTCAGCCAGTCCAGCGCCTTGTCGACCGTATCACCCGCCTGACGCTCCCGGATCATGAACATCTTCGGGTCTTCTTCCGACCACAACGCATCGTCGTAATTCTGGAAGCCCTGCTGGATGTTGTAACGCTTGGCCAGCACGACTGCCGACACGAATGCCTGTGTTGCATAACCGCGAGCAGACAGACGCTCGGCCGCCATGTCCAGGCTTTCCGGAACGGAATAGGCACCGTTGTCGCGAACACCATGACTCGGTGGCAACACACCACTCAGGATGGTGGTGTGCGACGGCAAAGTGATCGGCGCCGACGAGAGCGCCTCTTCGAACAAGGTCCCTTCCTGAGCCAGGGCGTCCAGAGTCGGCGTTCGCGCCAGCGGATATTCACCATAGGCGCCGACCCGATCTGCCCGCAGTGTGTCGATGGTCACCAACAGCACATTCGGCGGGACTCGTTGGGCCGGCACAGACCAGACCAGAACCAACGCCAGAACGATCCCCAGAAACGCCAATACCGCGGGAAGTCGCTGCATGATCACACCGGGGAATCCATGAATTCAGGGCTCCAGAAACGACTGGCTCCGCCTAAGCGGAGCCAGTAGACAACCTTCGAAGAGAGCGATCTCAGCTGTTATGGCGACGCAGCGCGATCAGGCCCAGACCCATCAGCATTGCAGCAACAGCCATCAGGATACGCTGATCGGCCAGCGGCACGGCTTGGTTCGTCTGGCCGGCTGCTGCGTAATTGACGACTTGTGCGAGTTCATTGGCGGTCATGCAGGCGGCGGCGTTGCCGGCCAGCGCCGTCAGTTCCGCAGCCTTGGCGGCTGCGTCAGCACGCGAAGGTTGGCCGGTGCCGTAATTGACCACAATCTGAGTCTGACCCGGTTGCAGCGTCAGCGTGTAACGCCAGAACGGATTGTCGTCCCCGTTGACGAAATTCACGCCCGACAGGCCAACACTCGCGCCCGGACCGCCAAACACGTGTCCAAGACGGACGTCACTCGAAGTGGTGCCGGAGAAACTCTGGAACGAAGTCGCCCAGAGATCTGCAGTAGACACCACTGCATCACCCGAGCTGCTGGTCACGATGGTGGTGCCCGCATCGGAGCCCAGATTGTTGCTGGTGATCATCTGCATCGTGATCGGTGCGCCGCTGGTGTTCGTGAAGATGTTCGTCCAGCGAATGAACTCGTCGTTGCTCGGCACGAATACCTTGCGCTGAACGGCGATGCCGCTGATGGTCTGGACCGGCAAAATGACCTGACGGTTGCTGCAGGAGGCATCGAGCGACGCCACGCCGTTTTCGTTGTACATGGTCACGGTGCCCACTCCGCGCAGGCCGCCACCCGTTGAGTCGCACGGGCCGGTTGCACCGTCCGTGGACACGCAGAGGGCGTTGTAGCCGTCAAACGCATCGTTGAGCGTGCTGGACGTGACGCCATTCATCACCGTCGTGGCGCTGACCGCAACCTGGTATGAAGCTTCCGACGCCGCACCGGATGCAGAACTGCTGGTGGCAAACGTGATGTCGGTATTGATGAAGTATTCCAGACCCGAAAGATCCGCCAAGGCTTGCGCGCCAGTGGCATTTGGCGACCGCGGTTCCGCCTTGTCGTGGCTGCGCTGTTGTTTGTCGCCGACTTTCAGGCGATGCCCGTCGCGAGCGACCGACGTGATGTCCGCAGCGACCTGACCAGACAGAAAAACCGTGCACAACAGGACCAAAAGCTTGCGATTCATCGTCTAGGGCTCCTTCGGGGATA
>JBEIPT010000412.1:0-3449 GCA_040376895.1 Lysobacteraceae bacterium
CAATGGACTTTCCAGTTACGTGAGAGGTGTGTACTCCGAGACCGACAAATGGAAAGGTGAGGGTCCGCAGCAGCAGTGGCAGTTCAACGGCAAGGCGCTGTACCAGCAAGACGTCTGGTCGTTGGCCGCGTATGCCGCGACCTCTCGTCGCGAGGAAACCGATTACGCCGATCTCTCGCTCGAATCACAGCAACGGCTGGGCTGGGATTGGGACAACTATCAGGGTGATTGGCAGCGTGCGCTGGAAGCCGCTCGCGGAAACTTCCAGGGTGCAGTCAACTCGCTTGACGATGCCTATTACCTGGGTCGAGGGCTTCGAGACGACGATCTGGCCTCGCTGACGCTTGAATGGGATGTCAACGACGTGCTCAGCACCAAACTCGTGGGCTACTACCACCGTAATGAAGGTCAGGGGCATTGGGCCACGCCTTACGCAGCGTCTTCGCCCACCATTCCGATCTCCCTGCGCACGACCGAGTACGACATCGAGCGGACTGGCTACATGCCCTCGTTGACCCTGAATCTGGGCATGCACACCGTTGAGGCAGGTATCTGGACGGAGACCAGCGTGCACGGTCTGCAGCGCAATTTCTACCTGCTGTCCGATGCGCCGGACGACATCTTCTTCTATCGCAACCCGGCAGTGCGCGTGTTCAGTCAGCGATTCGACACCGATACGATGCAGTATTACGTCACCGATCGCATCGATCTTCTGGATGGTCAAATGACGGTGGATGTGGGCTTCAAGGGAAGTGACGTCGAAATCGAGGCAGTGAATCGCATCGGCACCCGCGCCGAAGGCACGATCGAGGCCAAGGACAATTTCATGCCGCAGTTGGGCTTGAGATATGGTCTGGGCGAGGGCACGGAACTGTTCGGAAGTTACACCGAGAACCTGTCGGCATTCCGCCCGGGTGTCAGTGGACCATTTTCCACGACACAGGCTGCCTTCAATACGTTCGCCGCGGATCTTGAGCCGGAAACATCGGATACCTATGAAATCGGTGTGCGCCTGACCGGTGACACCTACAAGGCGTCGCTGGCTGCGTACCGGGTCGATTTCCAGAATCGTCTTCTGACCATCGCACGCTGCGCCGGCATCCTCGGTTGCCCTTCGAGCTTTGCCAATGTCGGTGACGTTCAGTCGACCGGTATCGAAGGGACCTTGGTCCTTGATCTTGATGAGGGTCTGCAGTGGTTCAACTCGATCGCGTGGAATGAGTCGGAATATGGTTCCGACTACCTCAATGGCGAAACGCTGGTGCCGACCGATGGCAAGAACGTGGTCGATGCGCCGGAATTGTTGTTCGCCACCGAGTTGAGCTGGACCGCCGGTCCGCTGGACGCCAGCATCGGTGCGAAGTTCACGGATGAACGGTTCATCACCTACCTCAACGACTCCAAGGTCGACAGCTTCTGGTTGGCGGATGCCAGTGCCGGTTACACGTTCGAGGACGTGGGTTTCATCGAGTCGCTTCGTGTGTCCGCGAATGTCAGCAACCTGTTCGACGAAGAGTATTTCGCCACGGTGGGGAGCAACGGATTTGTCACCTCTGATCCGGACGGTCTGAACTACACGCTGTTGACCGGTGCGCCGCGTCAGTTCTTCCTGAACTTCGACGCACGGTTCTGATCGCGTAGTGATCGCCAAAGCCCGGATCCTCAGAAGGTCCGGGCTTTTGGCGTTCGTCACGCCACAATCTGCCCAACATTAGGAGCGACATCAGGTGACCCCTACTTTCCCCGTGACACGGTTCATGAGCCTTGTTTGTCTGGCCATAGGCCACGTATCCGTCGCATTCGCTCAAGTGCCATTGCCTGCACAGGACACCACGTTGACGCGCATCGCCTTTGGCTCCTGTGCCAAGGAAAACAAGTCGCAGCCCATCTGGGACGCAGTCAACGCGACTCAGCCTGAACTGTTTGTGTTCCTGGGCGACAACGTCTACCTGGATACCCGGGATCCGGAAGTGATGGCTGAAAAATATCAGCGCCTGGCCAAACAGAGCGGATTCCAGAAGCTCCAATCGAAAACGCCCTTGGTCGCGATCTGGGACGATCACGACTACGGCGAAAACGACGCTGGCGCCGAATATCCGATGAAGGATGCATCCAGGAAGGCGTTCCTCGAGTTCTGGAATGAGCCGAGTGATTCGCCGCGGTGGTCGCGAGATGGCATCTACACGGCCTATGCCTTTGGTCCGCCTGGACGTCGCGTGCAGATCATCCTGCCCGATCTGCGGTGGAATCGCACACCGATTCTGATCGATCCACGTTGGGGGGACGAGGCAAGTTACGAGCGCTGGGCCAAGGATCAAGTCAGTGCCGGCCAGGAAGTGCCGGGACCGTATGTTCGCAATCCGAGTCCGACAGCCACCCAATTGGGTGAGAAACAATGGCAATGGCTGGAGGCACGTCTGCGCGAACCCGCCGACCTGCGGATCATCGGTTCAAGCCTGCAGGTGCTTGCGGATTTTCCAGGTTGGGAAGGCTGGATCAATTTTCCGCATGATCAGCAGCGTCTGATCGGTCTGATCCGCGAGACCGGCGCCAGGAATGTTGTGTTCATCTCGGGCGACACGCATTACGGCGAATTGTCGAAACTCGATGTGAACGTGCCGTATCCGCTCTATGACCTCACCAGCAGCGGTCTGACCGAAGTGTGGAAGGTTCCGGTGCCCAATTCGTTGCGCCAGGGCGGCATCTTCCGCCAGGCCAACTTTGGCATGATCGAGATTGATTGGTCTTTGCGAACGGTGGATCTGTCGCTGCGTGACAAAGTCGGCGATCCGCTGTTGAGTCACCAGTTGCCGATTCGCTGAAAGACTTGTATCGAGAATCTGCCCCGGTTGCCTGGTTCAGGCAGCCGGGGCATTTCAGCATCAGGATCCGATCACACCACCATCGTCCTTCCGGATCACCACGGTTGCCGAACGTGGTCGCGTATTGGGCGTAGGCCAGGTCGAGAAGGCAGTCGGATCACGGGCGATGTCGTTCCGCGTCCACACGTCTCCGTTGGCCTTGCGGGGCGCACGCGGATGGTTCCCGATTTCACCGGGATGCTGCACGTTGACGAACATCGTCCTGCGGTCGGGTGTCCAGGTGGTTCCGGTAATCTCGCAGCCCGATGGGCCGACCAGAAAGCGACGGATTTCGCCGCTGGCCGGATCGGCAACCAGCATCTGATTGTTGCCCATGCCCTCGAAGTCGCCGCTGTTCGTGTTCTTGCCGTCTGTCTGGATCCAGAGGCGCCCGAATCGATCGAATGCGAGGCCGTCCGGGCTGTTGAACAGGTTGTCGGCGTTGATGTTGGCTGATGGGGCACGTGCGCCAACATTCGAGGGAAGTCCTGCCATCACGAAGACATTCCAGTCGAATTGCAGGGCCGAGTGGTCACCACCGGATTCATGCCAACGGATGATGTGTCCCCAGACATTCTGCGCGCGCGG
>JBEIPT010000394.1:0-3730 GCA_040376895.1 Lysobacteraceae bacterium
GGCCTCGCGATACAGGGCGATCGCTTCGGCCATCCGGCCGGCACGCGCGGCCGAACGCGCCCGTTCGACGAGTTCCGACATGCTCATGGGCGCACTACGGCCTCGACGAACAATGCATAGTGCTGCTCACCAAATCGGGCGCTGGCTACGGCGCTCGCCGAATCGACTTGCAGCAGCGGGTCTTCACTTTGCATGAACCGTGATTCGAACACCGCCTCGAAACCGGCGGCACGCAGGGCTTTGGCAAGGGTCTCGAAGTCGTAGCCGAATTTGTGCGACTCCAGAAGATGCCCCGGTTCGGCGCCGGCGCCGGCATAAGCCAGGAAACTCTCGAGCGGCGTGAGGTCTTTCGGCCACCAATCCCAGGTTTCATGGCGCGATTCGAAGAAGCGCCGATCACCCTGTCGATACGCTTCGATGCACGCACCGATGTCGGGTACAGCCAGACGAAGACGCCCGCCAGGCCCCAACACACGACGCATCTCACGCAGGAATGCGCCCACGTCGTGCGGATAGAACAGATGCTCCAGCATGTGCGACACATAGATGCGCTGCACGCTGCCATCGGCAAATGGAAGGCCCCAGGCCAGGTTGAGGTTCAGCGGTGCGCCCTGGATATCGATGTTGACGAATCCGTCGATGCGCGTGGGGCCGGCACCCAGGTGCAGATTCAGGTCGCGACTGTCCTGCTGCAAACCGAGTGCAGCCAGTTGCGGCGCCACGAAGGCGTCGCGGAGATCACCCAGTTCGGCCTTCAAACCATCCACTGCCGCGATCAACGCCAGCAGTCTGCGCTCGAGACCAGCACCGGTGCGCTGCCGCAGTTCAGTCTCGGCAAAGCTCGCAAGGCAACTGACGTCGCCTCCGAGGTCGTAAACGGACCGCGCGAGATGCCGCAAATGCGCATTGGCCCGCTGGGCCGACCATTCGATGGGCGGATCGGAGGCCGCAGGTGTATCGGCCCCGACCAGCACGCCGATCGTCTGCAAGTGTGCCAAGACCTGCTGCACGCCGACACGATGCGCGGGAGGCACCTGTGCAAGCACGGCTGACAAGGAGGAAGGCCGCACGAAGTGTCCGAGCAGGGCCACCAGATTCGGGTTTTCCAGAGCGAACGCCGGATGGCGACTGGTGGTGGTGTGGATGAACCATCGGCCGGCGCGGGCACGAATGAGGGCGTCGGCGGCGAGGGTCAGCGTGCTGTCGCTCATGATCAGAACAGGAAATAGGTGGAGAGAATGAACTTGTCGTTCGACACCGGGGCGCAGCCCTGATGCTGGTACATCCAGTATGGCGGGAACATCAACAACCGGCCTGCGCGCGCCGAAACCTTCAGGCCCAGATCGACGAACTCGGTTTCGCCACCTTCGGCGACATCGTTGAGATACCAGAGAAATACGAGATAGCGGTTGGACACTTCACCAAGCGAATCGAAATGTGGCTGAAACCGTTCCGTGCCACCCGGTCGATACCGTTTGACGATCAACTCGCTGATCTTGTCGGTGGCCGGCAACGGAATACTCAGGCCAAGCGCTTCGTTGTAACGGGCGAGATGCTGGGCCATGTTGCTGAGCAAGTGGTGTCGAAAGCCGGCATCAGACAGCGGGCCGACATCGAGTTCGGTCCAGCCGCTCTGGTCGAGGCCCTCGCGGATTCCGCGCCCGTTCGGCTTCTGGAACCGCTTCAGCGCATCAAAACTCTGAATCATGCGGGCACAGAATGCAGCATCGAGTGCGCCATCAAACACCTGAATTGCGCGAGTGAGGTCACGGGAAGCGGGCAGAGGTTCCGACATAGGCTTGCCAAGCAGGATAAGAAGCGGACATAGTCGCATGATTCTTTGCCGAGTGTGCCATGGCCCATCAAGACGACGACTCCGGAAACATGCTTCGCCATGCCTTTGACCTGCTGCAGGCAGGTGATGGCGAAGGCGCCGAGCGTGTCGGACGCATGATGTTGAAAGCGCAGCCAAGCCACACTGGCGCCGCCACCGTGCTGGCGCTGTCATTGCTGCAGCAGGGGCGTGCTCGCGATGCGCTGCCGATCCTCGACCAGATCTGCGTACACGCGCCCAACGAACCGGCGAACTGGAGCAATCTTGCCAACTGCATGTGCGAATTGGGGCTCGATGCCGACGCGCTGATCCCCATGCAACAGGCATTCAAACTGGGCGCCGATGATCCGGGTAGCCACTTCGCCTACGCACGTGCACTGGTCGCCCATCGCCGTTTGCCGGAAGCGCTTGCGGCCATCGATACGGCCATTCGCCAGCAAGGGCTGAACACCGACCTGCGATTGTTGCGCGCACGGATTCTGCTCAGTCTGGACCGCTGGTCCGATGCCAATGCAGAAATCGAACTCATCAAGCGATTGCCGGGATCACCGGACCAGAAGGCCGAAGCCGCCCATGTGCTGCTGCAGACCGGACTTTATGCCGATGCCGAACAGATGTTCCGGCAAGTGCTGGTCAACGCGGCGGACTTGAGTGATGCCCGCATCGGATTGGGGCTCACGCTGGAGCGAACCAACCGATTGGACGAAGCCCGGCAATTGGCCGAGTCGTTGCCTGCCATCACACTCAACGAGCGACTCCAGCACAAGATCTGGCAACTCCAGGCTCGGCTTGCACAGCGAAGTGGAGATCATGCAGGTGCCGCCGACTACCTCGGCATGCTGTTGGCCAAACCACCCACCGACCCGGCTCAGCTCGCGGCGCTGGCGTTCGATCTGGCACAGGCCCAAGCGGCACTGGGCGAGGTATCGGCCAGCATGGGCAGTTTGGAGCAGGCGCATCGCGCCAAACGTGCGCTGGTGTCCGACACCCACCCGGAACTGCTCCGGCAGGACAGTCTGCTGGGTCTCCTCGACCGCGACGTGCCGGAATTGTCCGACGTTCGCGCACCAGCCGACGAACATCGGGACCCGGTGTTCCTCGTCGGATTCCCGAGGTCCGGCACCACGCTGCTCGAACAGCTGCTCGACGCTCATCCGGCGCTCGCCTCGTTCGACGAACAACCCTTCCTGCAACGAGTGATCAACCGCATCAACGAAGCCGGCCAGCCCTACCCTGACGCCCTGCCGAACCTGGACGAACCACGATTGTCCGAATTGCGAAGGGGCTATTTCGTGGATGTCGAACGTGTCCTCAAGGATCGAGATGCTCACCGTGCCGTCGACAAGAACCCGCTCAACCTCGCGCGCGCACCGCTGATCGACGCGCTGTTCCCGAATGCGCGGTTGCTGCTCGCCATCCGTCACCCATGTGATGTCGTGCTCAGCTGTTACCAGCAGAACTTCCGCGCCCCAGCGTTGGCCATCAGCTTCGAGACCTTGCTTGGCACCGCTCAAATGTACGACCGCGTCATGCGGCATTTCCAGGACTACCGCGAGCACCTGAAAACGCCGTTGCACGTGTTGCGGTACGAAGATCTGGTGGATGACACTCGCGGCGAGGCCGAGCGTCTGTTCGCGTTCCTCGGCTTGCCTTGGCAAGACGATCTGCTCGACTTCACCGAACGAGCCCAAAAGAAAGGCGCCATCTCCACACCCAGCTACAGCCAGGTGATCCAACCGGTGAACCGGCGTGCCGTGGGCAAGTGGCACGCCTATGCCGAGTACTTCAATGGCGAAGTGATGGACCTGTTGGCACCGTGGATACGCGAGTTCGGTTACACCGACGACACCACATCCTGACGACCGGCGGCCGCAGCATCTGTCGTTGCTGCGGCAC
>JBEIPT010000464.1:0-2845 GCA_040376895.1 Lysobacteraceae bacterium
GAGCACGGCAAGCAACACCCCGACAGGCGCCAACGCCGGATGGAATGCCGACGCGACTACCGGTGCCGAGGCGGCCGCACCGATGTTGGCCTGCGAGCCAACGGCGAAGAAGAACGCCGGCGCACGGATGATCTTCGCGACGATCAGCAGCACGAGGCCGTGCGTGAGGATCCAGATGATGCCAAGCGCAAACAGCCAAGGCTTATCCAGCAGTGCCTTCAAATCCATGTGCATGCCGATGCTTGCGACGAGGAAATACAACATGGCAGTGCCGATTCGCGAGGCACCGGCACCTTCCATCGTCCTCGCACGCGTGAAGCTGAGCAGCACGCCGATGGTGGTCGCCAAAACCACCAACCAGAAGAATCCCGAGGTGAGGCTGTAATCCTTCAGGTTCCACTCCGCGGGCAAAGAAGCGATCCACTCGACCAAGGGCCCGGCCAGGAAATGAGAGAGCCCGGTCACGCCAAATGCCAAGCCCAGAATGATCATCAAGTCGGCGAGTGTGGGAATCCGGTCGTGCTGGGCCTGGAAGGCAGCCATACGGTCCTTCAAGGCTTCGATGGCCGAGGTATCGGCACCGACCCATCGATCGAACTTCGCGGCCTTTCCGGCCAGCAGCAGCAAACCCGCCATCCAAAGATTCGCGACCAGCACATCGACCGCCACGAATTGACCAAACAGAGTCGAGTCGACCTGGAAAACTTCTTTCATTGCGGCTTGATTCGCGCCGCCACCGATCCAACTGCCGGCCAGGGTGCTCATGCCGCGCCAGGTATCGCCGGCCACGGTTTCCGGATGGATTATTGCCAGCGCTTCAAACGAGACTATGGCGCCCAGCATGACGCCGGCCGTGCCACTGAGAAACATCACCAAGGCCTTGGGCCCGAGCCGCATCAGGCCCTTGGCGTCGATAGCGATACACAGCAGCACCAGCGAACTGGGCAGCAGGTAATCGCGCGCCATGGGATAGATCTTCGACAGGGAACCGTCCACAACACCCGCCGTGTTCAGGATGGCCGGAATCAGGTAACACAACAGCAGCGCTGGAACGATGCCGTAGAACCGTTTCCAGAAGCCGTCCGGACGCGAACTGCCCCAGAAGACAAAGCCGAGTGTGGCCGCGAGGATGCCCAGAACGACAGCGTCGTTCTGGATGAGGGCCGTCGAAACCGCCGGCAAGGTGTCAGTGGGAGTCGCCATAGCCCCTCACTGTATCGTCACGGAGTTCAGCGATTTGTGAGGGCAAATCAGCCGAAAGGAATGGAACTCACCGACTGATTCGCCGCAGCAATCACTCAAAGCCATCCTTGAACAGGCCGAACAGTCGCTCAGAGTCGATTGCGGCAAAAACATCGGAGCTGTTGTTGGTATCCCCCGGATCCAGATTCGACGCGTCGGAGTCGAACACCACCACCTGTCCATCATCACTCAGATCAGTGACGTTGCCCGATGTGTTGTTGCCATCACCATTGGCTTGTGTGCTGCTCAATCGCAGCATGCTGCCATTGGCGGCACGCCAGGACCAGGCCTGCTGCTGAATCCCCACTTGAGCACTGCCACATTGCATGACAACGTTGCCGGCATGGTCCGCCTTGGGTTCTTCGCACACGGTCGCGCCCGGCGGCACCGGCACACTCACTGTGGTCGCCGCCTGCAGATCGCGGACGAACACGCGACTGCCGCTGATGCCGGCGCCGGACTGGAACGACCGGAACGCAACGAACCGACCGTTGCTCGAGATGGACGGCTGATCCGAAGAGGTCGAGAACGGCACTCCGTTCGAGAACTTGCTGACCAGGCTGGTGGTGCCGGCGACGCGATCACGAACGTACACGTCTTCGAGATTGCCCGGATTTGCACCGTCCATCGGCGTGTCCGTAGCGAACACCAACAAGCGGCCATCCGCCGACAAGGCTTTGTTCGACAGCGCGCGACTGGGGCCGGCGCCCGGCACTTCGGAAGAATCAACGCTGGCGAGTTCAACCGGGCCAAGCTGACCACCGTCGACGTTGACGACAAAGATATCGGGGGCGTTGTTGACATCACCGGCGACCAGGTTCGATGCATCCGACCAGAACGCCACGAACCGGCCGTCTCCCGAAGTCGCTACAAACCGTGATGAGCCATTTGGCGCAGCGCCGCCGATGCCACGACTGACCAATCGGGTGTCGAAGCCGACTTCGTTCTGCGGCAGCGCTATCTGGTGGCTGACATAGACATCGGTGAAGTTGCCCTGATTGCCGCCCAGATTGGTCGCCAGGGTTTCGAATGCCACGACGCTGCCGCTACCCGATGCGGACGGGGCAAAACAGTTGCCGTTGCCCAGTGATTGCATCGCCAGCGCGATCGATTCGGCCGCGGGCGTCTCTGCTGCAGTATCTGCTCGGTAGAGATTCTGGGCTCCGTTCGACACGACCCCGAGACTGTTCGAAGTCGATACGAAGAAAATGAATCGGCCGTCACCCGAAACGGCGGGATCACGTGCGCCTGCCACCGGCTCGGCATTTGTCACCGGATTCAGGATCCGGCCGGCAAGAATCAACTCAGCGTGCGCCGATCCGCTCACGCCACCGGCCATCAGGCTGATGGCCATCCATATTGAAGTCTGCCGCATCGTCGTTCTCCGGTTGGTTCAACTGGTGAATACGCAGATTGGTGGCCGGACTTGTCATGGTTGTGGCGTTGCGATGAGGCAAGCATGAGGTTGCCGCGTCGCTGCGCTCCTCGCAACGACGGGATAGAAACAACGCGTTCCTTAAACCCTCGCCATAGCGAGGCCCTGTCATTGCGAGGCCCTGTCATTGCGAGGCCCTGTCATTGCGAGGCCCTGTCATTGCGAGGC
>JBEIPT010000353.1:0-4070 GCA_040376895.1 Lysobacteraceae bacterium
ACCCAAGCAAGGCCTCGATCTGATCGGCCGAATACCCGGCGGCATAAAGGCTGCCGACGATTGCGCCCATGCTCGTGCCGGCGATGGCATGGATCGGAACACGCTCACGCTCGAGTACCTTGAGGACGCCAATATGCGCGGCACCGCGCGCGCCGCCGCCGCCGAGTACGAGTCCGATCCGGGGTTCACGTGGTCCAACCATTTCGTTTGGGTCAGGCAACACCAAGCCATCGGACGCCTCCGACGCTTGGATCGGCGAAACAGGCAACATGAAGCAACACGACAAAAGACAAAACCAGAGTTTCATGAACGTCTATCCGACAATCAGGCTGCCCCAATGGTATTGCGGACGTGCTGGAAGTCACATGCATCTTGCGTGCGGGTGGCATCCAGAGCAGCATGGGGTCGCGAATTCCGAGCCCTTCATGTCCGAACCTGAAACCCTGCGCCAACGTCTGACCGAACCTGGCTTCATTGCCGCCGTCGTGACGTGGCTGGCGGTGTTTGCCATGACGGTCATCGATCCCGGCAGGCAAGTGGGCGACTGGCATACGGATACCACACGCACGGTCGCGATTGCCGCTGCCCTGGCCTTCATGCTTTTGCTCGCAAGCCAGACCGCAGTCGGTGAACGTTGGGCCATTCGAACCCACCTCGCGTTGATCCTGACTCAGGCGACGCTGGCACTTCTGGTATCCGCCACGTCGCGTTCCGGCTCGGGACCGATCCTCCTGATCATCGTCATGAGCCAACTGGCGGCGCGCGTCCAACTGCGCACGCTCTGGTGGATCTTTGCCATCGTGAACTTCACATTGTTCCTGATCCATTGGCAATACTGGGGTTGGCGCAGCGCGGGTATCGCCGGATTCAGCTATGGCGGCTTCCAGTTGTTCGCGATCGTCGTGATGCGGTACGCCGCCCGTTCCGAGGCGACCAGCATGGCCTTGCGCGAAGTCAACGCGCACCTGCTGGCCACGCGGAGTCTGCTCGCCGAGAGTGCCCGCGATCAGGAACGGTTGCGGATCGCCCGCGAATTGCATGATGTCGCAGGCCACAAATTGACTGCCCTCAAGCTCCAGTTGCGCAGTCTGGCGCGTCGACCAGAATTGGCCACGGACGAGGCGGTGCAGATGTCGGGTCAACTGGCCGACGAGTTGCTGGCCGACATGCGTGCGGTGGTTCAGCAAATGCGGGAGCAGGATGGAATGGACTTGCGAGCCGCGATCGAAGAACTGGTTGCACCGTTTCCACGCCCGCGCGCAATCATCGAGATCGCCGAAGATGCGCGGGTCGATTCGGTTGCCAAGGCCGACGCCATTGTTCGCGCCGTGCAGGAAGCGCTGACCAACGCGGCAAGACATGGTGATGCGCAAACACTCTGGATCACCCTTCGGCGCCTTGAAGATCGAATCGAGGTGGACATTCGGGATGATGGTCGTGCAGCATCCGCGGGCAAGGCCGGAAATGGTCTGCAAGGAATGCACGAACGTTTCCGCGATGTCGGCGGTGATGTGGCCGTGCGTCATGATCTCGCGAGTGGGTTCCAGATTCATGCGTGGGTGCCGATGACATGAGTAAAGCGCTTGTCGCATTGATCGACGATCAGGCTTTGGTTCGCAGAGGTTTGGCGTCTTTGTTGGTCACCCTGCCCGGCATCGAACTCGGCTTCGAAGCAGAGTCAGGCAACCAGGCGTTGCAGAAGCTCGCGACCCAACCGGTTGACCTCATTGTTTCCGACATTCGTATGGCTGACGGCAACGGGATCGAGCTGATCCGTGCGCTGCGCTCACGCGGTAACCTGACGCCGGTCATTCTGCTGACGACGTTTGACGACCCGGATCTGTTGCTCGCCGCGGCGCAGGTGGGCGCTCAAGGATTTTTGCTCAAGGACGCGTCACCCGAGGATCTGGAACAGGCGATCCACCGGGTGTTGCGCGGAGAGGTATTGCTGCAGCCGATGGCGATCGATCCCGTCCGTGCGCAGGTCCACTATCGCGAACCGAAGGCGCCGGCACATTGGTCGCAGAATCCGGAAGAAGCGCAGCCCGCGGCGCTCGGCACCGTGCAGTTGACCGAGCGCGAGATCGGCATCATGCGCTTGCTGGCCGGAGGGTATTCGAACAAGGAAATCGCACGTTCGCTGTCACTGGCCGAAGGCACCGTCAAGAACTACGTCAGCGACATCCTCGCAAAACTCGAAACCCGGGACAGGACTCGCGCAGTGCTGAAGGCGATCAGTCTTCGCCTGATCTGATCAGACGCTGCGTCAAGGTTGATCAGCCCGGTTTGCGCAGGACTGCAACATACCGGCCCTTGTCGCGTCCCCCGTCCGGATGGCTGGAGTACTCCCCCAACAGCAATTCGAAACCGATGCGCCTCAGCAGCGAAAGCATTGTCTCCGGAGGCCAGGAGTCATAGAAAAACGGATTCCCGAACATCTCGTCGACAAAAGCAGGATGGTCCGACCCACCGAACGAGAGCATCAAGCGGCCGTTGGTTCGCAAACTTTGGAACCATCGCTGCAAGAGCCCCTCGTGCTGGTCGCGAGGGATATGGAACAAGGCGTCCCAGCAAACGATGGCGGCCGTTTCCCCGTCGGGACAAAAATCCTCGATCCGCGATTCGATCCATCGCGCCTCGGGCAATCGTTTTCGGGCTAGATCGAGCATATTGGCTGCTTGATCCACCCCCGTCAGCCTGAACCCTGCGCTCACGATTGCCGAACCGAGCGGATGACCGGAGCCGCAGCCGAGCTCCAGAACCTGCGACCCGACCGGAAGGTCTCGAAGCAGCATTCCGAGACATTCAGCCTCCAAACTGCCGAGCGCCTGCCGAGCCAAATCCCAGTCCTGTGCAATGGCGTTGTAACTGTCCCGGTTCATGGTCGCTTGCGATATGTTTCCCGATTCCAGCACCTTCAGGCCATCCATGTGAAGCGACCCAATATCCGGAAGACCGAGACATCACAAGTCGGAGAACGTATCCAATGGGATCGGGTGACCGCGGTCATCGCGGTTCTGGTCGGTGTGCTCGCCCTCGCCGTGAGCGCATACACCGCCTATCTCCAGCACGCGCAGGTGCGAGCCCAGACCTGGCCACTGCTGCAACTCTGGCAATCGAACAGCATGAGGTCGTTCTCGCTGTCGAATCGAGGTGTCGGACCGGCTCGTGTGATCGATGCCAAGGTCTTTCTTGATGACAGCGAGGTCGAGGGGTTCCAGCAGATCTTCAAGGCTTTGAGCGGCGATGATCGGACGCCGAATTCGACGCAAAGCTATTTCGTGCGGCGAGTACTCGCAGCAAATGAAGACGTGACCATGATCCAGTTCGACGAACAGGCCGACTATGACCTGTTCGCCTCGAACCGTGAACGCATCGCGTTCGACATCTGCTACTGCTCGGTGATCGATCAGTGTTACCGGCTCAACGAGCGTGCCGAGAACGAAAGTGACTATCGCGCCGAAGTGTCGACCTGTTCGACCGACACCCCGGGAAAATTCCGCTGAGCGAGGAAGACCTTCTCACGCGGGCGGGAAAAGGCATTTGAATGCCAGCCCTCACCAAATCCGGACCCGGGCATTCGGTTCCAGATAGAGCGCATCACCAGGCTGAACGTCGAAGGCCTGATACCACTCGTTGAGATTGCGCAGCGTCCCGTTGATGCGGTACTGCGGTGGCGAATGGGGTCCAACGCGCACCTGATTGATCATCGCTTCGTCGCGGTACTTGGATTTCCAGACCTGTGCCCAAGCCAGGAAGAAGCGCTGGTTGCCGGACAGACCGTCGAGTTCGGGGGCGGGTTGGCCACCCAGCGAGAGCTGATAGGCGGTGAAGGCCATCGACAGGCCGCCCAGATCACCGATGTTCTCGCCCATCGACAACTGGCCGTTGACGCAATGCCCTTCCAGCGGACAGTACTGGTTGTACTGATCACCCAGTGCTTTGGTGCGCGCCTCGAAACGCTCGCGGTCCTCAGCTGTCCACCAGTTTCGCTGGATGCCGGCGAAATCCGACTTCGAGCCCTGATCGTCAAAACCGTGGCCCATCTCGTGCCCGATGACGGCACCGAT
>JBEIPT010000255.1:0-5624 GCA_040376895.1 Lysobacteraceae bacterium
ATGTGTTTCTCGAAGACACCTGCGCTATCACCGTCCGGCGATTGTCGTCCGTTCAGTGACCGCGCCGATGGCACCATGCTCGGCGAAGGTTTGGGCATGGTCGCGTTGAAGCGCCTGTCGGATGCCGAGCGAGATGGCGACCGGATCTACGCGGTGCTGCGGGGTGTCGGCACTTCGTCCGACGGCCGCTCGAAGTCGGTGTATGCACCGGTTTCGGAAGGTCAGGCCAAAGCACTGGCACGCGCCTACCAACAGGCCGGTTATGGCGCCGGGACCGTGGAATTGGTCGAAGCCCACGGCACCGGCACCAAGGCCGGTGACGCCGCCGAATTCGAAGGTCTGCGACAGGTGTTCGATGGCAGTGGCCGCGAGGATCGGCAATGGTGTGCTCTGGGTTCGGTGAAGAGCCAGATTGGCCACACCAAGGCTGCAGCCGGTGCCGCCGGCCTGTTCAAGGTGGTCATGGCCCTGCACCACAAGGTGTTGCCACCGACCATCAAGGTCGATGCACCGAATCCGAAACTGGCACTTGATCGCAGCCCATTCCATTTGAACACGCGCGCACGCCCATGGATCCGTGATGCGCGCCATCCGCGCCGTGCATCGGTCAGTGCGTTCGGTTTTGGCGGTTCCAACTTCCATCTGACGCTCGAGGAATACACCGGCGACCACGCCGCCGAACGTCTGCCGATGCATGCGCATGAATTGATCGCGGTGTCGGCCGACAACGCTGAAGCCCTCTGTCGACAACTCGACACGCTGGGCACCGGCGGCCCACTTGCCGACATGGCAGCAGCCGCACGCGAATCATTCTCGAGTGCCCACAGCCATCGCGCCGCACTCGTTGTGGCCATCGATGCCGATGTTGGCGCCAAGGCCAAGGCACTTGCCGCACGGATTCGCCAGAACGCCGAAACCGCGTTCTCGTCGAACGATGGGCAACATTACGGCTTCGGCAGGCCAGCCGGCCAGACCGCTTTCCTGTTCCCCGGCCAAGGCAGCCAGTATGTGGGCATGGGCGCCGAACTTGCGATGCAGTTCGACTCCGCCCGCTCGGTGCTCGACGGTTTGTCGAACGTTCCGCTCGGTACCGATCTGACGCTTTCCGAAGTGATGTATCCGCGGCCAGTGTTTTCGGCCGACGATGAAGCCCTGCTCGCAGCGCGCATCACGGCCACTGAATGGGCGCAGCCGGCACTGGCTGCCAGTTCGCTCGCCACTCTGGCCGCATTGCGTGATCTCGGGGTCGAAGCCGATGCCTGTGCCGGTCACAGTTTTGGCGAACTCGTCGCCCTGTTCGCGGCCGGGGTCTATGACGAAGCCAGCTTGCTGCGTCTGGCGCGCGCCCGCGGCGAGGCAATGGCCGCAGCTGCCGCAAACACCAGCGGCGCGATGCTGGCAGTGTCGGCCACACGCGACGATCTTCAGCGTCGCCTGACCGATGCCGGCGTCGATCTGGCGATTGCCAATCACAACGCACCGAATCAAGTGGTGTTGTCGGGCACCCGCGAGTCGATCGAACAAGCCGAGCGCGTGTTGGCCGCAGCCAACATCACCGCGCGTCGTTTGCCGGTAGCCACTGCGTTCCATTCGCCGCTGGTGGCTGGTGCGTGCGAGGTTTTCGCGACCACGTTGGCCGCACAGACATTCGATGCACCGAAACGCGCGTTGTACGCCAACCTCGACGCCCGCCGCAGCGACGGCGATGCGCAGGCCCTTCGCCGCCAACTTGCGACACAGATCGCCGCACCGGTGCGGTTTCTCGAGATGATCGAGGCAATGTACGCCGACGGCGTACGGATATTTGTCGAAGTGGGATCCGGCAGTGTGCTCAGTGGCCTCGTGCCGGCCATCCTGGGTGATCGCCCGCACCAGATGATCCATACCGACCGGCGCAACAAGTCCGGCCTCGAAACCCTGCTGCAGGCGCTTGCACGCCTCGCTGTTTCGGGTGTGTCCATAAAGCTCGGCCGCCTGTTCGCCGACGTGCGGCGCAACGCTCCGGCCATCCGCTCCGGCAGGATGCCGCTCACGATCTCCGGCGCGAACTACGGCAAGCCGTATCCGCCTGCCGACCCGAGCAATCTGCCGGCACCCAATGCAACGCGTGTCCACGCCGCTGCAACCGCTTCCGAATCTTCACCTGTTGTCGCTGCGACACCCGTCGCGGCGGCGCCTTCTGCCATCGAGTCCGTGCCCATGAGCCCTCCCCAATCTCCCAATCACTTGGCTTCGCCGGAATGGCTGCGGGTGTTCATGGAAACCCAGCAGCAGACTGCGCAGGCACACACTGCGTTCCAGCAGGCAATGGCCGAGAGCCACCACGCGTTCCTGCGGGTGGCCGAAACCACTCTGGCCGGCATGAATGCGATGATCGGCGTACCGACCGTGCCCGGTGTTGCTCCTGCCGCACCGGTGATGCCGGTGATGCAGACTTTCGTGTTGCCCACCGCGCCGGCCGCCGCACCGGCTCCTGCGCCCGCAATCGCCGCTGCAGCGACCCGGGCACCGGCACCTGCACCGACACAAGCACCGGCACCGCAACCTACTGCTCCGGCCATTACCACGCCGCCACTGCGCTCGGCGCAAGATCTCCAGCAAGTGCTGATGCAGGTGGTCGCCGAAAAAACCGGCTACCCGACCGACATGTTGAAACTCGACATGGACCTGGTAGGTGACCTGGGGATCGACTAGATCAAGCGCGTCGAGATTTTGGCCGCGCTCGAAGACCGTGCCGAACTGTCGGCACGCCCGGATCGTCATCGCCTGTCGACGATGCATACCCTCGGCGAAATTCTGGGCGAGTTCCACACACTCGATGCCGCGCCTTCACCGTCGCCGGTGATTCCGGTACCAGCCGCACTGATCGTGCCTGCGGCTGCGCCTGCAGTCGTTTCGTCTCAGTCGGCACAAGCAACTGTCCTTCAGGTGGTCGCCGAAAAGACGGGTTATCCGGTCGACATGCTCCAACCGGGCATGGACCTCGAAGGTGATCTGGGCATCGACTCGATCAAGCGTGTGGAAATCCTTGCCGCGATCGAAGAACGTGCGCCCGCTCTGGCTGGTGCCGATCGTGCACGCTTGTCGACGATGCACACGCTCGCCGAAATCATTGCCTATCTCGAAGAACTGGCGCCGCCCGCAGTGGCGCCAGTTGCTGCTGCAGCACCGCTTGTCGTCGCTGCTGCATCAGCGAACACCACAACACCGTCGCAGGTGTTGCTGGCTGTCGTTGCCGACAAGACCGGTTATCCGCCCGACATGCTGAATCTCGACATGGATCTCGAGGGTGACCTCGGGGTCGATTCGATCAAACGGGTCGAGATTCTGGCCGCATTCGAAGCCGAACTGCCCGCGCTCGCCAAAGCCGATCGACAACAGTTGGCGAGCATGCGCACGCTGCGCGAAATCGTCGCCGCGCTGCCTGGCGCAGAGCCCGCTGCAGTCGCGTCCGCAGTGCCCGCGGCGGCGGCTGCAGCGCCGGTCAAGAACGAATCGGCCAACACACCGGTCACCGTGGTGCCGATCGGACATGCCGGCATGCCCATGCCGAACAGTCTGGGTCGTTACGCACTGGCCAAGGTACCGGCCACCGCCACCGGCATGGCCATGCCCGGTCTGCTCGGCGCGCGCGTACACGTGGTCGGTGATACGCCGGTATGCGCCGCGTTGGTCGCCGCATTGCAGGCACGCGGAATTCAGGCCGAAGCCCGCGAGCCCGGCCCCGACTGCACTGCGTTGATCGAACTCGGTGGTTTGCAATCCGTCGAATCGGCTGATCAGGCCATGGCCATTCAAGCCCGCGCATTTGCCCGCGCCCGCACGGTTGCCCGCAGCCTCGGTGAGCTCGGTGGTCTGTACGTCACCGTGCAGGACACGGGTGGTTCGTTTGGCTTGCAGGCCGGATCGGCAGCACAACCGATGCGTTCCTGGTTGTCCGGATTCCCGGCCTTGGTGAAGACGGCCGCACTGGAATGGCCCAAGGCCAGTCTGCGCGCCATCGATATCGACGGCGCCGGACGCACACCCGAAGCCATCGCCGAAGCGCTCGCCAACGAGTTGCTGGCAGGCGGCGGCGAGATTGAAGTGGGTTTGTCCGCGAAAGGCGAGCGCTGCACCTTGCAATCGGTACTGAAGCCTGTGCGACCGAGCATGAGTGTGCTCGGCACCGGCGACGTGGTGCTGGTCTCGGGCGGTGCCAGGGGCGTCACGGCAGCCTGTCTGATCGAATGGGCCAAGCAGCAAAAGCTGAAATTCGTGTTGCTCGGTCGCACGGCACTCCAAACCGAACCGGCGAGCTGCGCCCAGGCGGTGGATGAAGCCGGTGTCAAACGCGTACTGCTGGGCGAAGCCATGGCCGCACGCGAGTCGATCACGCCGAGTGAACTGAATGCCCGGGTACGCCAGATCGTCGCGAGCCGAGAAGTTCGCGCCACACTGGCAGCCATGACGGCACAGGGTGCGGAAGCCCATTACTTGCCGGTCGACGTGGGCAATGCTGCGTTGCTGCAGCAAGCCTTGCAGCGAGTCCGCAGCACCCTTGGCCCGATCAGTGGCCTCGTCCATGCGGCGGGTGTGCTGGCCGACAAACGAATCGCCGACAAGACGGATGCTCAGTTCGATGCCGTGTTCGGCACCAAGGTGCTCGGCCTCGATGCGCTGCTGCGCGCCACGGCTACGGATCCACTGAAATTGTTGGCCGTGTTCTCGTCGGTGTCGGCGCGATGTGGCAACACCGGCCAAGCCGATTATGCGATGGCGAACGAAGTGATCGCAAAAGTCGCCCGTGCCGAAGCACGTCGTCGTCCGGGACTGCGCGTGAAGTCGTTCGGCTGGGGCCCGTGGGAAGGCGGCATGGTCACGCCGCACCTG
The DNA here is from genome assembly GCA_040376895.1 of Lysobacteraceae bacterium. Classification (GTDB taxonomy): domain Bacteria; phylum Pseudomonadota; class Gammaproteobacteria; order Xanthomonadales; family Ahniellaceae; genus Ahniella. Next base: position 4,873 of record JBEIPT010000255.1, read on the forward strand.
AAGGCACGGTTTGCCGAACTCGGTGTTCCGATGATTCCGCTCGACATCGGCGCACGCATGTTCGTCGATGAACTGCGCGACGCACGGGCCGACGATGTCGAACTGGTACTCGGTGGCGAACCACGCCCGGAAGCCCTATTGTCCGATGGCGCTGATTCGCGGGTGCAGTCCGTCGAAGTGTTCGTCAATCGCGACAGCCACGCGTATCTGGGTGGCCACGCCGTCGATGGCGAGCCGGTGCTGCCGGCCATGCTGGCCGCGGAATGGTTCGCACGTGCCGCCGCCAGCCTGCGTCCGGGCATGAAACTCAAGTCCCTGCATGACCTGCGTGTGCTCAAGGGCGTTCGTCTCGATCGTTTCAGCAATGGTGGCCAGCGGTTCCGTGTGGATGCGCGTGCGTTGCCCGGTCACCAGGGTTTGTCCTGGCAGCTGCAGCTGCTCGATCAGCAAGGTCAGTTGCGTTACAGCGCCCGGGCCGAACTCGGTGAAGAATCCGCACGCGGTGCCAAGGGTTTGCCCGAATTGCGCACGGAAGCCTGGGGTGGTGCACCGCTGTACGACGAACTGCTGTTCCATCGTGGCGCGTTTGAATTGATCGACACCATGGACGGCGTCTCCGACGATGGCGCGCTGGCCACCTTGCGCGGCGTGGACGCGGCCGGTTGGCAAGCCGAACCCTGGCAATTCGACGTGGCGGCGATGGATGCCGGTCTGCAGATGGCTGTGCTGCTCGGCCAGCGGATGCTCGGTGC
>JBEIPT010000553.1:0-2127 GCA_040376895.1 Lysobacteraceae bacterium
CGACGAACACATGAAATCGTCCAACCAGTTGTCGGTTGCGCGCGACGAAGTGGTTGCCGATCGCAACACGCTGATCGAACCGGCCACCGGCACGATCAGCGAGAAGGGATTCCTCAACAACATCGATGTCTGCGTCCGCTACATCGCCGCCTGGCTGGACGGACTGGGCTGCGTGCCGATCCATTACCTGATGGAAGACGCTGCAACCGCCGAAATCTCGCGGGCACAGTTGTGGCAATGGCTGCACGTAGGTGGCCAGAAGCTCGACGACGGGCGGACGCTCGACTTCGCATTGTTCGACGCAGCCATCGGCCGCATCGATGAACGTATTGATCGAGCCGGCCTGCCCGGCGCTGGTCGAATCGACGAAGCCGTCCGTTTGCTGAAGCAATGGACCCACGCACCCGACCTGATCGAGTTTCTGACCTTGCCTTGTTACGAACGCCTGGCTTGAGCCGGCGTCCCCATACACCCCGGGTTGTTGCGACAACCTGATTTACCCCTGAAGAGGCTGACCATGAAGACGACGCTCCCGACCGCAGAACAGATCAAGCTGGATTGGCAGAACAACCCGCGCTGGGCGGGCATCAAACGCGCCTACTCGGCCGAGGATGTAGTGCGCCTGCGCGGCACGGTGTCGGTCGAGCATACGCTCGCGAAACGCGGTTCCGAGAAACTGTGGCACTACCTGCATACCGAAGCGTTCGTGAACGCGCTCGGTGCGATGACCGGCAATCAAGCCATGCAGCAGGTCAAGGCTGGCCTGAAGGCCATTTATCTCTCCGGCTGGCAGGTTGCGGCCGACGCGAACACGGCCGGCAGTATGTATCCGGACCAGTCGCTGTACCCCGTTGACTCGGTGCCGAATGTCGTTCGTCGCATCAACAACACGCTGCTGCGTGCCGACCAGATTCACCACGCCGAAGGCAAGAACGACATCGACTGGCTGCAGCCGATCGTGGCCGACGCCGAAGCTGGTTTCGGTGGGGTGCTCAACGCCTATGAACTGATGAAGCACATGATCGAAGCGGGCGCCTCGGGCGTTCACTTTGAAGACCAGTTGGCGAGTGCGAAGAAGTGCGGTCACATGGGCGGCAAGGTTCTGGTGCCGACTCAGGAAGCCGTTCAGAAGCTCGTCGCCGCCCGCCTTGCCGCCGACATCGCGAACGTGCCGACATTGATCGTCGCTCGTACCGATGCAATGGGTGCAGGCCTGGTCACGGCCGATGTCGATCCGACCGACCAGCCTTTCCTCACCGGCAAGCGAACGGTTGAAGGTTTCTTCGAAACGAACATGGGCATCGAACAGGCCATCGCACGCGGTCTGGCGTATGCCCCGCATGCCGACCTGATCTGGTGCGAAACCTCGACGCCCGATCTGGCCCAGGCCAAGCAGTTCGCCGACGCCATCCACGCCAAGTATCCGGGCCAGTTGCTGGCCTACAACTGCTCGCCGAGCTTCAACTGGAAGAAGAACCTCGACGAAGCCACGATCGCCAAGTTCCAGAAGGAAATCGCGTCGTACGGCTACAAGTTCCAGTTCATCACGCTGGCCGGATTCCATGCGCTGAACTACTCGATGTGGAACCTCGCAACGGGTTACAAGGATCGTCAGATGGCTGCCTACGTCGAGCTCCAGGAAGCGGAGTTCGGTGCGGAGTCGCGTGGTTACACCGCTGGCAAACATCAGCGCGAAGTCGGCACGGGTTACTTCGACAAGGTCAATGAAGTCATCACCGGTGGTCAGAGTTCGCTGGGCGCGTTGCACGGTTCGACCGAAGAAGAGCAGTTCGAGCACAAGGCCGCCTGATCGATCGGACGGCCCTTCATGACTAACCCCCGCAGCGATGCGGGGGTTTGTTTTTGGGCGGCCACCCGGTTCTGGAATGCTCGGGCACCCTCGCCGATGCAAATCACCGTCACGGCCGCGGTGCTTGGGGTCTTGTCGCGACGAATGGATTCCTGCTTTCGCAGGAATGACGGGGTGGTACGCAGTGCTCAGGGACCTCCAAGGTTCCGTCATTGCCGCGAAAGCGGCAATCCACTCGGTTGCCGCGGTGCTTGGGGTCTTGTCGCGACGAATGGATTCCTGCTTTCGCAGGAATGACGGGGTGGTACGCAGTGCTC
>JBEIPT010000434.1:0-3176 GCA_040376895.1 Lysobacteraceae bacterium
ACACCACGATAGACCAGCGGTTGCATCACGTTCTGCAGCACCGTAATTCTGGGCAACAGATGAAAGCTCTGAAACACGAAGCCGATCTCCTGGTTGCGCACACGCGCGAGTTCGTTGTCGTTCATCGTGGAGGTATCGCGCCCGTTCAGCACGTACCGGCCCTCCGAAGGGGTGTCGAGACAACCGATCAGATTCATCAACGTGGACTTGCCGGAACCGGAAGGCCCGGTCAGTGCCACGTACTCGTTCCGGCCAACAAACAAGTCCACACCGTTCAGGGCGAGAATTTCCTCATCGCCCATCATGTAACGCTTGACGATGTTCGAGAGCTCGATCATTCCGCTTCGTCCCCGCCCTCATCCTTGGACTCGTCGGGCTTGCCACCTTTGCCCTTGGCGTCGCCCTTCATTTCGCTCAGGGGATCACCCTGCTTCAGTTGGCGAAGTGCCTTGGCCGGGCCAGTAATGACTTTGTCGCCCGACTTCAGGCCTTTCGTCACTTCATCCCAACGGTCGTCGGAGATCCCTGTATCGATGACGGCCTTGTGCGCACGCCCCTCCCGCCACAGCCAGACGTGGCGCTTCAGTTTCTCATCTTCACCGGATTCGCTCACCACGGCTTCAACCGGGATCGCCAATCGTTTGGTACCGTCACTCAGGAAAATGTCCGTTCGCGCGCTCATGCCGGAACGCAACTGCACATCGCCAGGCGGATCCAGCAGCACAGTGACCTTATAGGCACGGCCCTGCTGTTCAACGGTTGGCGCGAGCGCAATCTGCTCGACCCGTCCCTTGATCGCTCGCTCGGGATAAGCCGCTGCATAGACGTTGGCGTGTTGGCCGATGACGATGTTGGCGATGTCGGCCTCATCCACCTTCAGTTCGGCCTGGATCGCCGAGGTATCGGCGATCTTCATCAACTGCGCACCGGCCAACGCCATCGTCGACGGAATCGCGGTCTCGCCGACCTTGATCGGCAGAGCCACCACGGTGCCGCTGATCGGCGCCAGAATGTCGGTCTTCGCCATCTGCTCACGCGCTTCCTTGAGCACGGCCTCGGCGCGACGCAGCGCTTCCTCGCTGCTCTTCAACTCCACGCGTGCCAGTTCGAGCAGGTTGCGGTCCTCGTCGAAACGGCTCTGGTCGATCATCCGCGCCGCGATCAACTTGTTGCTGCGCTCAAACTGCTTTTCACGCAAGGCCAATGCCACACGCTGCCGTTCGATGCTGATCACACTCTGCCGCCGACTGGCTTCTTCGCGCTCAATGGCATTGAGATAGGTCTCCGGATCCAGCGACAGAAGCACTTGCCCCTGGGTCACCGCATCACCTTCCTTGACCGCGATCGACTTGACCTTGGCAATCAACTCCGAGGTCAGATTGACCTCGTTCCGATAGGCAAGCGTGCCCGAAGCCAGGATGGTCGGCCTGATTTCCTGTTGTTCGGCGGTGACCAGCTTGACTTCAATGCCGGTCTCGCCACGCATTTTCTTGACGGCGATCGGGCCGATCACCACCAGCAACACGACGCCCAGCACCAGCCATTTCTTCTTGGAATTCATTCGCAGTTCTCGAACAGATATAGAGTGAATCAAGACTTCAGCAGTGCCCAGGCGGCCATACAACCGAAGATGAACAGAGTCGGGATCAGAGCAACCGTGAACGCTTGGCCCCAACCACCACGACTCCAGGTACGCCAGCCGATTGCTGCCACCGCCACACTCCAGAAGGAGAGCAGATTGAAGTTCTTGGCGAACGAGCTCCACGCATGGTCGTAGGGCAACTGAACGATCAAGGGATCGACGTTGGTCAGCATCAATGATTCAAGTGCGGTCTGCGGCGCCATCATGGTGATGCCGACGATGGCAACAACGAGAGAGAGCATGGACGGCACACCCGACCACGCCACCAGACTCACGGACTGTTTGTACGACACCCCGGCACCGGTTACCTTGCCGGCAATCAGGTAATAGAGCGCCATGACAAGGGTGACCACCACGATCATGATCGGTCCGACGATGGCACTGATGATGCCAATCACCGAAGCCGACGGCATCATTTTCCTGGCTTGCTCGATCTCGGCCGCAGACATCTCCGAACCGCTCATTGCGAGCTGGTGACTGGAGAACCAGTCCGTGTCCACCTTGTTGAAATACATCAGGCTCATGACGACGGTCAGCACCATCATCAGTGCCATCGGCAGCAGGAACGTGGGTTTCTCCTTCAACTCGGCAAACACTTTGCCCGGCTCGACGAAAATATTGATCAGGTGACTCATGGCCTACTCCTATTCCCAAGTGTGAAAGTGCAACGATCTGACTCAAAGTCCAGTGTCGCACAGGGTGGCTCCTGGGGTGGATGCCCACAAGTGACGCCCGGCACATGCCGGTATGGCAGTTGTCATATCCGATGACTCAGTGCGCTCCACGATCCCGGGGTCGAATGAACTGGCCATGGAACGGCGAATGCAAGGTCTAGTCGCTGTCCTCGTTGTCCTGCTGATGTGTTTCGTCGGCGCTCTTCAGCATCGCCACCAGCGCTTCGTCGAGGCTCAAACACGCCGGACTGTTCCGCGTCATCGGCAACAGGTCCTGAGCGTAAAAGTACTCAAAGTCGTCTTGATGGAAGCCCGTGATGCCGAAACGCCCTTGGGTATCGAAGTACAGATACACGAATGCCTCGCCATAGTCCGAAGCATGCCATCCGATCACGCTGTAATTCCGATTCAACTCGACTACTTCTGCTTCAGTCAGCCCCTCGCCGCTCGCAGGGTCAAACTCTGAGCGACTGCCGCCCCAGGACAGGATGATCATGTCGACCAGACCGATAGACCGGATTCGATCCCAGCCGTTTCCAATGCCCTGCGCCTTGGCGACCAATTCGGGCGCTGCATGGATCACCAGATCAGACAGATAACCGCCGCCGTCGAAGGAGCCCTCCGTCAAATAAAAGTCCACCAGAGAATCTGGCAACGGCGGGCCAGAAAACCGTCGCAAGCTGTCTATCGAGGCAAGCGTTGCCGCCTGACCAAAACGAGCGAAGCGCGCGTATTTCGCCGTATAGGCGTCATAGGTGTCGGAGTCGTCACCTTGTTCCAAGAGGTAGCGATAGTGGTCATCGCGTACTTGGCGCTCCAATTTATTGACGCGATCCATTGTCGAGACGAACAGCATGTGA
>JBEIPT010000043.1:0-13841 GCA_040376895.1 Lysobacteraceae bacterium
ATCGGCGAATTGACGGTTGCGTTGTCGGCAATCGCGACATCGGTGCCGTTCGTGTAGGTCTGGGCCGTGCCACCGCCGCCGCCCGTGGTGTAGCTACCGGTGATCGACAGGCCCGAGAATGTCGAATAGGCCTTCAGGCGCACGTAGTAGGTGCCAGCCTGCGCGGTTGCGATGTTGCAGGTTTCGGCATTCGTGCCGCCGGCGCTCTTGCAGTCATAGACCGTGTCGGTCGGTGCGCTGCCGAACTTCACGAACATGTCGGCGTCACCGGTTCCACCGCTGGTCACGAACTTCAGACCCGTGGCGCCAGCCGGCACCACCAGTGTGTAGTTCAGGTAGGACCCTGCAGCAGCACCTTGACTGGTCTTGGCCACACCATTGGTCAGGGCAACGGTAGTACCACCGCCGCCGCCGGTGGCGCAGGCCACGCCGACCGAGGTGAATGCAGCCGTGACGTCAGCCTTCGTGAAGCCCAGATCGGTTGCCGCTGTTTCCGTACCGCAAGCGGCCTGGTTGTAGGTGCTGCTCGCGGTCCAGTAGAGATCATTGGCACGAGCGAACACCTGGAAAGCCTTCTTGGTGTCCCATCCGGCCTTGGTGGCAAGCAGGTAGAACGCCTTGTTGTAGACACCCGACGAGTAGTGGACATCCATGCCGCTGACAAAGTTCGCGGCGTTGTCGATCGACTTGCCGTCCTGTGGCGGATTGCTCATGTACCGCAGCGAACCATTGCCCTTGAAGATCTGGGCGCCGACCAGCCAGTCGTTGCTGCCTTTCATGAAGAACTCGGCGGCTTCACCGGCCATGTCCGAGTAGGCCTCGTTGATGCCACCGGACTGGCCGGAATAGGTGAGGTTGGAGTTCTGCTCGGTGAACCCGTGCGAGACCTCATGCGAGGAAACGTCCAGACTGACGAGCGGGTAGAACGTCGTGGCGCCGTCGCCGAACGACATCGCTGTGCCGTTCCAGAATGCGTTCTCATAGTTGCTGCTGTAATGCACGCGCATCTGCAACTGGAACGTCAGCGGTGCCCGGCCAAGATAGGACTGGTACATGCTGTAAATGACGCCGCCGAAGTAGTGTGCATCATTGAGTGGCGAAAACGCCCCATTGATCGTCTTGACGGTGTTGCGCGGGCAAGCGTAGGAGTGTGCTGTCGTTCCGGAGGTGCCGCCGTTGAGGTTGACCGTCTTCACATTCGTGTTGCTCATGGAGCACGTGGTGCCGCTCTGGGTCACGTCCATGAAACCGAAGTTGGTGCCGTACTCGTACTGGCCGGTCTTCTGGTTGCCACCGGGACCGGTGCCGACCAGCGCATGGGCCAGACCATCCCACTGCTTCAGAACCTTGCCGGTATTCGCGTCGAGGATCGTGAACATGCGCGTCGGGTCACCGCCGCCGGGCCGGTCAGCCAGCACTTCGCTGACATAGGCGACGTGCGCCGTTGCGGCGTCATCGACGAACACCACCTTCTCGAGTTGCTCGCGTTCGACGACGGCGGAGCTCAACCGTTTGCCGAGCGCTGCCTGACGAGCGACACGCAGTGCTGCCCGTTCGTCGAGACGCGACTTCGCACCGACTTCCACTTCGCGATCCAGACCGCCCAGCACCTGGCCGAACAGCGAGCGGACGCCGCGCGCGTCCTCCGACACCACAACGTGCTCGCCGAACACCGGCAAGCCGCGATGCACTTGCTGGTAACGGGTATGCGTGACGCCGCTCTTTTCGGTCGTACGTTCCAGAACCTTGAGGGTCGACGTCGTGTCCAGCCCCAACATTTCGGCATGACGCTCTTCGCTGCGCAGATCCGTGGCGAACGTCGCCAGGGTTGCGCGTTTGGCGTTGACGGCGCTGATGTCCTGCTGATGGAGGTCCAGACGTTGCGCGGCGCCGGCGTTGCCGGCCAGGATGGCGAGAACCAGGGCCGACAGGCCGAGGCGGGTGGTGCCAGGGATGTGCGTGGTGCGCTTCATGTTCTTGTTCCCATAGGTGGTGTGGTGCATTTCTCTCCCCGATGCCGACACCGCACAAAGCCTGAACCCGTCATTCCGAAGAACGGCCGGCTCCCTTGCAAACACGAATGGCCCAAGCGCGGCAATCGGCGATCGCCTTGTGCCCCAGTCCGGCATCACCGATCCCCAAGAGTGCCGTTCTGTGGCGACACTTCATGAGCATCATGCTGGGCAGGGCGGGGTCGAATATAAACAAGTGAAAAATATGTGCACGCCGCTATGCACCATTTTCACGGACCCATGACAAAACGCCATGAGATGGCGTCTCGACCCTTGAGACGGGGACCCGGTGAGATACACGCAGATTTGGCCTTCTTCCCAAATCGTTGCTGCTTCCATTTGCGCCAGGGCAAAAGCCCTGGCGCTTTTTTTCGTTCAGGCCACCAGGGCGGAGAGTCGAAGGGCGCGCGAGACCACGTCATCCGAGCGGGCCAGCACCCGTGGTCGGCCATCCAGGGTGCAATGCAGGGATTGGGTCAGCCACACGGTGTGCGTGTCGCGAAGGAAAGCGGCATCGTCCGCACCCAACAGGCCTTCGCGAGCGGCGAGATCGATCAATTCCGCGGTCTGCGTTGTGTCGGCCAGTTCCGGATGGTCTTGGGACGAACCCAGCACACAACGTTGCACCCAGAATTCCAGATCGACGAGGCCCCCTTCACCCTGCTTGAGGTCGAACCATTCTCGGGTACTCCGATCCAGCTCCTGACGCCAGCGTTCGCGCATGTTGCGGACCTCGGTATCGAGAGCATCCCGATCCCGCGCCCGACCCAGCACCTTGGCCCGAATCCGAGCGAACCGCTCGCGCCCTGGCGCCGCCCCGGCGACGACGCGTGCCCGAACCAGCGCTTGCTGTTCGTAAGTCCACGCACGCGCCTCCTGATATTCGGAGAACGTAGACAGCGACGATACCAACAGACCCTTGGCGCCATCAGGGCGCAAGCGCATGTCCACTTCGTACAAGTGGCCGGCGCGGGTCGACGTTCCCAGCCAGTGCAGGATCCGCTGCGCCAGTCGAGCGAAGTAACGCGATCGGTCGAGTGGTTTCGGGCCGTCGCTCAGGCACTCGTCGTCGACATCGCAGTACAGGAATACCAAATCCAGATCGGACGCGAAGCCAAGTTCGGCGCCGCCGAAACTGCCATAGGCCACGACCAGAAGCCCTTCGCCGAGGCGACCATGTTGTGCCTCGTGTTCACGCGTGACCAGCTGCACGACGCGCTGCACACTGGCCTCCGCAATGTCGGCCAGACGGGTACTGCAGGCATGTGCGTCGAGTGTTCCGGCCAGCCAATCGAGGCCAGTGCGGAACAGCGCACTTTGACGAGCCTCGTTGAGGGCAATGAGCAGCGCTTCGGCATCGTCCGGGACGGCACGTTGCAGGTGCCGATTGAACTCGCGGTCGATGTTGAAATCGCCGCCCTGACGTTCATCCAGCAAGTCGTCGAGGAGCAAGGGATGCTGGATCACGCGTTCAGCGAGGAAACTCGATCGCTTGAATACCTCAACGACCCGCTCGCGTGCCCCGCGGCGCTCTGCCAGCAGCGCCAGATAACTGGATCGACCGGCGATCGCATGAAGCAATCGCAGCAGACGCAGGACTTGTGGGTCGGCCAACTGCAGCCGATGGGCTTCGGCCAATAGACGCGGCGTGGCGCGCTCGAAGCGGGACTTCGCGGCGGTGTCCATGCGCTTGACCGGCAGACTGTTGAGCAGGCCGTGAAACGCTTCGGCGACTTCGGAGCCGAAGTGCTCGATCAACTGAGCGGGCGTTTCGGTGCCATGTTCACCGAGTCGCAGAGGTTTGTCGCGGGCGGGCGGATCCAGAACGCGTCCGAACAATGCACCAACGGTGGCGCGTACGTCGGCAATCGCTGCATTGAGTGTGTCGACATTCCCATGACCGAGCCCGATGGCCACCCTCAAACGCGCCAGTGGATCCTGCGGAAGTCCATGCGTTTGCTCATCGGCAAGCATCTGCACCCGATTCTCGACTCGCCGCAGGAATTCATAGGCTTCCCGCAACTGCAAACTCTCACCGGCATCCAGGAAGCCGCTGGCTGTGGCCGCTTCCAGTGCACGGTAAAAACTCGGCGTACGCAAGCTGGGTTCGCGCCCGCCACGGATCATCTGCGCCAGCTGCACGATGAATTCGCATTCGCGGATGCCACCAGGCCCGAGTTTCAGATTGCCGTCCAGATCTCGACGGTCGACCTCGAGATCGATGCGCGACTTCATGTCGCGCAAACCTTCGATCGCGGTGAAATCGAGGTACCGGCGATACACGAACGGCCGCAGGGATTCGATCAGTTGGGCACCGCCGGTTCGGTCGCCAGCGACGGTACGGGCCTTGATCCATGCGTACCGTTCCCAGTCGCGACCCTCGCGCTGGTAGTACTGCTCCATCGCATCGAACGTCCAGGCCACTCGCCCGGCGGTGCCGAAGGGACGAAGACGATAGTCGACACGCGCGACAAACCCTTCGACACTGACGTCACCCAGAAGTTGGGCAAGACGCTGGCCAACACGCGCAAAGTACTCCTCGAAGCTGAGTTTGCGCAGGCCATCGGTTTCGCCGGCTTGGGCATAACCCAGGATCAGGTCGACATCCGACGAAAAGTTGAGTTCGCCGCCGCCGAGTTTGCCCATCCCGATCACTGCCAAGGTGACCGGCGTACCGTCATGGCTGCGGGCATGACCGAAACGCGCCGACAGTTCTGTTGTCGCTTGTGCCAGCGCCTGTTCGATGCAGGACTCCGCGAGTTGGGTCGCACCGATGAGTGTTTCCGGCACGGAATCGAGACCATCCAGATCGCGCGCGATCAACCGCACCGAGTGGCGCCGGCGGTATCGGCGAAGGGTCTCCGAGAACTGGTCGTCCCCCACTGCAGGCAGTTCTTCCACGGGCCAATCGACCGGACGGCGCGCCCATTCGATCAACTCGGGTTGTCGGCGCAGCACGTCGAACCCTAGATCACTCGCAATGAGAATTCGGTCCAGCGTATCGTCCGCTTCGGCCGACGACGTCAGGCCGAGTTCGGCCCGACGACTGCGCAAGAGCTCGCTGACTTCGGGGTTCATGGTTGCTGTCTGCCGTGCCGGACTCAGGCAATCTCGGCAAAACTGGCGCGTGCCGCCGCGACGGTTTCGGCGATGATCTCGGCGTCATGCGCAATCGACACGAATCCGGCTTCGAATGCAGACGGTGCAAGATACACGCCGCGCTTCAACATCGCGTGGAAAAACCGGTTGAACCGTGCACTGTCGGCTGCTTTCGCCTGCTCGTACGTTTCGACGGGTTCGGCGCTGAAGAACAGGCCGAACATGCCGCAGACCTGATTGGTCGTGAACGGCAAACCTGCTTCCCGTGCGGCCTCGGAGAGACCTTGGCACAAGCGCAGCGTCGCCTCGGTCAATCGGCCGTAGAAGTCAGGCTTGCGCAGTTCCGTGAGCATGGCCAATCCGGCCGCCATCGCCACCGGATTGCCGCTCAGCGTACCGGCCTGATAGACCGTCCCGGATGGAGCGATCTGGCTCATGATGTCGCGGCGCCCGCCATACGCGCCAACAGGCATACCGCCACCGATGATCTTGCCGAAGGTCGTGAGGTCGGGGCGAATGCCGAACAGGGATTGAGCGCCGCCCGGAGCGACCCGGAAACCGGTCATCACCTCGTCGAAAATCATCAATGCGCCGTAGCGCGTGCACAGTTCACGCAGCGCCTCCAGATAACCCGGTCGCGGCAGGATCAGATTTGCGTTGCCGATGATCGGTTCCAGGATCAACCCGGCAATCTCCGAGCCGTGCTGCGCAAACAGCGCCTCGGCAGCACCGATGTCATTAAACGGCAGGGTGAGGGTCAAATCCGCAACTGCCGCCGGTACACCCGGTGAATTCGGCAATCCCAGGGTCAGGACGCCCGAACCGGCCTTGACCAGAAACGAGTCGGCGTGTCCGTGATAGCACCCCTCGAACTTGACGATCTTGCTGCGGCCGGTGAACCCGCGGGCAAGGCGGATTGCCGCCATCGTGGCTTCCGTACCCGAGTTGACCATCCGGACCATCTCGATGCTCGGCACCATCGCGCAAATCGTTTCAGCCATCGTCACTTCGAGCGGGTTCGGCGTGCCGAACGACAAACCACGACGCGCCGTCTCGATCACTGCTTCCAGAACGGCCGGGTGGTTGTGCCCGACGATCATCGGTCCCCAGGAACCGACGTAGTCGATATAGCGTTTCCCTTCGACGTCAAACAGGTACGGACCTTCGGCGCGCTCGACGAAAAACGGCTGACCGCCGACCGACCTGAAGGCGCGAACCGGCGAGTTGACGCCTCCTGGCATCAGGTTGAGGGCACGTTCGAACAACTGGGCATTCGTGGACATGGTTTGTATTCCGGGAAAAGGGCGAAGCAAGACTGCGAGCATAACCAACTCAAAATGTGACGACATGCGCAGGTGCGTCAGCTGGCGCTCAGCCAACCGGCCAGTGCTTCCGTTACCATCGGCAAAATCCCGTGGAGAAATCGACCATGCGCACCCTGTTGGTTCTGGTAATCGCCTGCCTCATCGCTGGCCCTGCATTTGCCGCCAAGAAGTTCTACAAATGGCAAGACGAACAAGGCGTTTGGCATTACACCGAAAAGCAGCCGACAGATCAGACTGCTGCACCGGTCAATGTCAGAGACAAGGCGCCGGATGTCTCGGTAACCGAACCAGCCGATGGCGAACCAGCCGATGGCACCAAGGCGACGGCCCAGGTTCCCGACGAGTATGCAAACGATCCTGCCGCGCAACGGATTGTCGCCGGACGTCAGGACGCTTGCGAACGTGCCCGAAAGGCTGTTGCGATCTATGAAGAAAGCGCCGAAGTCACGGTGGATCTGGACAAAGATGGCACGGCAGAGGCGCTCACCACGCAGCAGCATCTTGAACAGTTGACCAAAGCACGCGAACAGGCCGAGAGCTACTGCAACTGATGGAACTCGGGGCTCGCCATGTAATCGGTGGTCTGGCGCTGGTGATCGCCGGCGCGGGTTACTTTGCCTGGGAACAGCAGGATCGTGAGCGCGTTGAGCAACAGACTGTGCGCGGGCCCGCCGCAGCGCCCGAGAGAGACGCCGAGCAGGTCGTCATCTACAAGTGGCAAGACGAGTCTGGAACCTGGAACTTCACGGAACAACCGCCGGCAGACGGCCGACCGTACACTGAAATCCGCGGCACTCCGAATGTGACGGACGTGCCGACGGTCGTGCCGGAAAGCGGGCCGGCAATCAGCGGTCAGACCGAAGAAACGCCCGAACCGTAATTCCGGCGTTCCGCAGCAAGAAGAGGTCCCTCAGCAAAACAAAAAGGGCACATCCATGTGCCCTTGCTTGGGGAAAACCACTTTGGGGGTATTGCGGGGTCAATCGCCGCGTCCTGCGTCAGTTGTCCATCCTGGACTCTGCATCCGTGCAGCACATCCCTGTGCACTACTACTCCCCGGGCCGGACCTATCCGTGGTCCGGCGCCGTTTTCGACGTTCAGCGAGCGGCCAGTACTTCTTTGGCCGCCGGCAGGTTGATCACTTCGACCGCGTCGCCATCGACCAGCTGCGCTTGGCCCATCACCACAACTTCCATGCCGGGTGTGACGCCCGTGAGCACATGAACCAGCCCATCCTGTTCGCCGCCGAGCGTGACGCTGGTCCGAACAGCCTTGCCGCCGCGGACTGTGAAGACAGCCGATTCCTTTTCGTTCAGCAGCGCAGCGCGCGGCATGATCACGGCATCGGCCAGGTTTTCGCGTTCAATCGCCAGTCGGACGAACTGACCCGGGCGCAGGTTGGTTCCTGCTTCATGCACATCGATAGTGGCGGTGGCGGTGCCAGTCGCCGCATCGACAACCGGTGCGATGCGCTCGACCTGACCTTCGAACACCTGGCCGGCGAAGGCATCGGCAATCAGCTTGACGGTTTGACCTGGTTTCAAATCGGCCAGTTCGCGTTCCGGCACCGCGATGTCGGCGCGCAGATCCGAAAAGTCGGCAATCGTGAATACAGCTTCATTCATGCGAAGGTTCTGGCCGAGCTTCGCATGACGCAGGGTGATCGTGCCGGAGAACGGTGCACGGATCACCGCGCGACCCACATCTACCTGTGCCAGATCGACCATCGCGTTCTGGGCATCACGATTGAATCGGGCCAGATCAGCCATGTCGGTGCTGACCATGCTGCGGTCGAGCAGCATTTTCTGGCGTTCGGCTTCGTGTTGCAGCCGATTGGCGACACTTTGCTGTTGCTTCAGCATCAACTGTGCGCGGGTGCCATCAATCCGGGCCAGAATCTGACCTTTCACGACACGGTCGCCTTCTTCGACAAGCAGGCTCACCAACTCGCCGCCGTTTTCGGCGACCAGCACGGCTTCGTGCTCGGCTTCCAGCGTAGCGGTCGTGTCGAGACGGCGCACCCAGGTGCCGGCGCCAATGCGGGCCGTTTCAACCGCCACCTTCGCCTCATCCTGGGCTTCGGCAGATTGGTTGGCCTGAGCCTGCGATTGACCACATCCTTGGGTCATCAGGATCGCAGCCGTCAGCGGCAGCAAGGCGAAAAGACGTTTCATGGCTTACTCCGATGCTTCGGTAACGGGGGTCTTCGGTTCGTCGAGGTCGTGCCAGACTTTGCCCATGGCTTCCATCAGCACATCAAACAGAGCGTGTTCCATTGCGTTCATGATTGGCCTCCAGTTGGCCGTTGGATCAGTGTTGTAGGTAACTATAACACCGGTTTAGTAATCCACCAGATGCCGGAAGTCATGTCCTTGCGTTTTCCGTCATCTCTTCATCAGATGTGTTTGAAAGCTAAAAGGTTTCCATGACTGATGGCAGGCACAGCCGTCACGCCATCGGGTGACAGATGCCACCCCCCAATCTCGGGTCAATTGCGGCGGGATTCGGCGATTTCACAGGCAAGTGGTTGATTGGAGTCCGTATTTCCGGCAATTCCGATAGCATCCGGGCTATCTACAGTCCGAGTTCGACCATGCATCAACGTCAAGTTCCCGTCGCCAGTCGCCTGTCTGAAGTCCGCTACGAAATTCGTGGTGAGCTGGCCAGGCGCGCCCTTGAGCTGGAAACCCAAGGCCGCTCGATCATCAAGCTCAACATCGGCAATCCTGGACTGTTCGAATTCGAGGCGCCTGCCCATCTGCGTGAAGCGATTGCGCGGCAATTGCCGAATTCCGATCCATACTGTCATCAGCAGGGTTTGGCCGCTGCCCGTGAAGCGATCGCCATGCGCGAACTTGCACGTGGCGCTCCGAATGCAACACCCAATGCCACGTTCATCGGCAACGGTGTGAGTGAATTGATCGACATTGCCTTGCGTGGCCTGCTCAATCCGGGTGAAGAAGTGCTGGTGCCGTCGCCGGACTATCCCCTCTGGACTGCAGCCGTCATCCTCAATGGTGGCCGCGCCGTGCATTACCCGTGTTCGCCCGAAAACGGATTTCTGCCGGATCCCGAAGCACTGGAAGCGCGCATCACGCCGCGGACACGCGCGATCGTCGTGATCAATCCGAACAATCCCACGGGCGCGGTCTATCCGAAGGAACTGCTCGCAGCCATTGCCGACATCGCCACGCGTCACCGCCTGGTGTTGATGGCCGATGAAATCTACGACGGCATCACCTACGGCGACGCTGCGTTCCACCCGATTGCCGCGCTCGCGCCCGAAACTGTCTGCGTCACGTTTTCAGGGTTGTCCAAGGTGCATCGCGCCTGCGGTTGGCGCGTCGGCTGGATGAGTCTGTCCGGTCCGCTCAAGCGCGCTCAGGATTACCTGCACGCGCTCGATCTCCTGTCCGCACTCCGCCTGTGCGCCAATGTCACGGCACAATGGGCCATTGAACCCGCACTTCACGGGCCAGACACCATTTCCGAGCTGACGTGTGCTGGTGGCCGGCTGTTCGAGGCCCGGCAGGCGGTCATCGACGGCGTTCGGGCGTCAAGCTTCCTCAGCCTCGTGGCACCGGCCGGGGCGCTGTATGCGTTCCCTGGCGTCGATACCACTTTGTTGCCCGGATTCGATGACCACCGTTTTGCGCTGGAACTGCTCGAAACCGAGGATGTGCTGCTCGTCCCCGGCTCCAGCTTCAACGTGCCCTACCGAACCCATTTCCGACTCACACTGCTTCCCCGGCCTGCACAGATCGAAGAAGTGTTCGTGCGTCTGGAGCGGGCGCTGGAACGCGCGTCGCGGTCGGCACACCGGCACGTTGCCTGATGAGCCTGGTGTTCGACTCGACCCAAGGACAGGAAGCGCACGGCTTTCTCGCGCTGGGCGATTCGTACACCATTGGCGAGGGCGTGACCGCAGCCGAGCGCTGG
Organism: Lysobacteraceae bacterium; assembly: GCA_040376895.1. Lineage (GTDB taxonomy): Bacteria > Pseudomonadota > Gammaproteobacteria > Xanthomonadales > Ahniellaceae > Ahniella. The sequence continues at coordinate 10,376 of JBEIPT010000043.1, forward strand.
CCCAACCAGTTCGCGAATCTGTTGCGCGCCCGCGGGCAGGATCCAGGCGAACCCACCATCATTGCGAAGACCGGCTGGACCACCGACGAACTGGATGCCGCAATCGACGCTGCCGAGCAGGACCAAACCTTGCGTCCGGCCTATGCGTTGGTCAGTCTCCTGATTGGCGTCAACAACCAGTACCGGGGTCGCGACCTCGGCACCTACCAGCCCGAGTATGTGGCGCTTCTGGTCCGAGCCATCGGATTTGCCGGAGGCCGGCCGGACCGTGTCCTGGCGCTGTCGATCCCCGATTGGGGCGTCACCCCATTTGGCGCGGCCGACGCCCGTGGACCGGCAACCATCGGCGCCCAGATCGATGCCTACAACCAGACGGCGCGGGACATCTGCGCCAGTCACGGCGTGGCTTTCATCGACATCACCGAAGTCTCCCGGCAACACCCGGAATGGCTGGTCGCCGACCGACTGCACCCCGATGGACGCCAGTATCTGGCTTGGGCCGAGCTCGCCAACGAGCGGTATCTGATCCCTTCCGGCTGAGTGATCTTCCCTGTGCCGGGCGCAGGAAATTCCCCTGTGTGTATTTTAGCCCTGTACAAAACGTGAGGGAATCGTTAAAAACGGCAAGTTCGATCCGATCCCCCGCCATGCATGGCAGGGCAAGATTACGAGCACACCATGGTGAACCAACGAACAAGGGCTCCAAAGCCCGGAGGAAACATGAACAACAAACGCAATCTACTGGTGGCTGGCATTCGCCAGGCCCTGCTGGTCGGCATGATCGGCAGCACGACCTTGGTCGGTTCCGCTTTCGCGCAGGACGACCAGGACACGAAAGAACTTGAAACCATCGAAGTGACCGGTTCGCGCATCAAGCGCACCGACATGGAAACTTCGAGCCCCATCCAGGTGATCGACAGCGCCGCCATCGAGCGGACCGGTGCGGTCATCCTGGGCGACGTGCTGCAGGAGATCCCCTCGATCGCCGGCGCCGCCACCAACCCGCAGGTGAACAACGGCGGCGGTGATGGCCGTTCGACCGTATCGCTGCGCGGCCTCGGTGAAGAGCGCACGCTGCTGCTGATCGACGGACACCGCATCAACTACGACGACCTGAACTCGATTCCGGTCACGATGATCGAGCGCATCGAAGTCCTGAAGGACGGCGCCTCGGCGATCTACGGCTCCGATGCAATCGGTGGCGTGGTCAACATCATCACCAAGAAAGAAGCCGAAGGCGGCGCCGTCACTCTGAACTACGGCATCTCCGGCGAAGACGACGGCCAGCGGGAAGGCATCAACGCCAGCTACGGCGTGTCCGGCGAGCGCGGCAACTTCCTCGTCAATGCTTCGTACAGCAACCAGGAAGAAATCAGTGCAGCCGACCGCGACTATTCCGCGATCGCCCTGACGCTCTCCAGCGGCGTCGTCACCATCGGCGGCTCCAGCCGCACCACGACCGGTCGTTATGCGATTCCGCGTGCACTGGCTGCAGCCAATGGCATCAACTGCCCGGGAACGGGTGCCTCCGTTGCAGTCACGCGAATTGATGGCCGCGCAGGTACCGCAATCGGTGACTTCAAGTGCTTTGAAGCGTCTGACCTGTTCAACTATCAGGCCGTAGGCAACGTCCAGTTGACCCCGCAAGAACGTACCGGCCTGTTCGTGACGAGCAACTATTTCGTCACTGAAACGACTACGGCCTATATGACCGCCTGGAACCAGAACACCAGTTCCTTTGGGCAGATCGCGCCGCTGCCGTTCGACGGCCGCCCGGCGAACGACAACGTGTTGCTCTCCGGAAACAGCATCTACAACCCGTTCGGCGTTGACGTCGAAGACAGCCGCCTGCGCCTGTCGCGTATCGGCAACCGTCGTTACGACTTCGACACCGATGCCAAGCAGCTGAACTTCGGCCTGAAGGGCATGTTCGGTGACACGTCCTGGAGCTGGGACGCATTCGGCGGTTACGGCAAGTACAACCAGGACGCCCAGTCCACTGGCTATCTGTTGTCCTCCGCCCTGGTTGACGCGCTTGGCCCGAGCTTCATCGACGCCGGTGGCGTTGCCCGTTGCGGCACGCCTGGTGCAGTGATCCAGAACTGTACGCCGGTCGACTTCTTCGGCGCCCCGCCGGACCCGAACACGCCTGCTGGCCAGGCAGCTCTGGCTGCGCTCGCCGCGATCTCGCCGATCGTTGTCGATCGTCAGAGTCAGGCACTGAAGAACATCGCCGTCAACTTTGCCGGCGACGCGTTCGAATTGCCGGCTGGCATGGTCCAGACCGCCATCGGCCTGGAATGGCGTGAAGAGTCGCTGCAGTTTGATCCCGACTTCCTGTCGCGTATCAACACCAGCACCTTCACCTGCCTGATCTCCTCGGAAGCTTGCACGTCGCCGACCTCCGGCAGCGTCGAGACCAAGGAAATCTATGGCGAAGCTTTGGTGCCGCTGCTGGCTGGTGCTCCGGGTGCCCAGCGCCTCGACATGACGCTTGGCGTGCGCTGGTCCGACTACGACACGTTCGGCAGCACGACGAACTACAAGGTCGGCCTGGAATGGAAGCCGATCGACGCCCTGCTCGTTCGCGGTACGTACGCCACGGTCTTCCGTGCGCCGCGCATCACCGACCTGTTCTCGGGTCAGAGCGCATCGTCCGACGGCTTCAACGATCCGTGCAACGGCTTCACTGGCCCGGCCAACCCGGCCTGTACGAATGTTCCGACCAACGGAGAGTTCAACCAGACCGACTCGCAGCTGTCCGCATTCCGCGGCGGCAACCCGTTCCTGGTTCCGGAAGAAGGCGAAGTGTTCACGTTGGGCGCCGTGGTTGACCTGACCGACATGGTCGAAGGTCTGTCCGCGACCGTCGACTACTACGACATCGACCTCGAGAAGACGATCGGCACGTTCGGTACGCAGAACATCCTGGATGCCTGCTTCGCCAGCACGATCGCCAACCCGAGCGAATTCTGCGCCCTGTTCTCGCGTGACGCGAATGGCGAAATCTTCCGCCTGTTCGACGTCAACCAGAACGTTGGCACCACGGAAACCCGCGGTGTCGACATCGGCGCGAAGTATGCGTTCGAAACCGGCTTCGGCAACTTCCGTACCAGTGTCGACACCACCTACATCGACGAGTACGTGCGTAACGGCATCGAGCGCGCCGGTTCGTTCCTGTCGCCGGCAAATGGCGGCCAGGGCAACTACTCGCGCTGGCGTGGTCTGGGCAACGTTGCATGGACCCTGGGCAACTGGGATGCCAGCTGGACGCAGCGTTACATCGGCCACTTCACGATCGACGACGCCGATGCCGTGATCCCGGGTACCGTGCTTTCGACCGGTTCGTACACCTATCACAACATGCAGGCCGGCTATAACTTTGCCGACTGGAACACGCGTGTGCAGATGGGTATCGACAACGTGTTCGACAAGCAGCCGCCGCTGCTCTACCAGAACAACACGC
>JBEIPT010000254.1:0-5692 GCA_040376895.1 Lysobacteraceae bacterium
GCCCAGTTGATGTGCCACTTCGCGCTCATGGATGTGGCCGATCGACGCATAGGGCATCAGGTTGTCGTGCAACTTCCCGGGGTCGTTGCGATCGGACGGCGCAGTACCGGCGCCGCTGTATCCGGACACACCAAAACACTGCGTGGCGCCATCGAGCAAGTCGGCAAAGGGGGCAATCGCCAATTGCATCGCCGTGGCGTAGCAGCCCGGATTGCTGATGCGTTTTTGCCCGGGAGCACGCGAACGTGTCAGCTCCGGCAAGCCGTAGTACCAACAGGCGTCGAATCGCCAGTCGGCAGACAGATCAAGCACCACCGTTTCCGGCACGAGACGATCCACCGCTGCCACCCACGGCGCCGATTCGCCATTCGGCATCGCCAGCACCAACGCATCAAGCCCGAGTGCTGCAACCTGCTCCGGACCGTCGTCGACAAAGCGAAGATGCGAGCGCGACTCCGGGATCAGTGCACAGACCGGCTGACCTGCTACCGATCGCGACACCGCCAACGCCAACTCGAAGTGCGAATGGCGCTCCAGCCATCGAACCAGCTCCGCACCGACATGGCCCCGTGCACCGATCAATCCAATCCGCTTTGCCATCACCCTACCCCTTCAACGTCGCTGGCCGAACCCGGCACAGATGGACCGCTTTCTGCACATCATCGAACGACTGCAGTCCGTACCAGAACACATGCCAACGCTCGCCCTTGATCACACCATCGGCTTCGTCCACATAGAATTCGTTGACCGAGTTGTCACTGCGCGAACGCCAGAACAGCTGCGGCATTTCGTTGCGCATGATCTGCCAGGCGGCGCGGCCCAGGCCATCACCCTGGGCATCTTCGGCTACCGCGAACTTGTCGAGATACGGCAAACCCTGCTCCATCGTCACGATCAGCGCCACGCGGTAATTTCGGCTGACATACAGGCGATGCAGTTTGGTCCGCTTGAAATAGTCGGGCGCGAGTTTTCGCTTGAAGCCCGACTCGATCAGCTCACGCAGCTTCTTCGTATCCACGCCTACCCAGGACTTGAACACCTTGATGGCTTCACCCTTGCGGATCAAGGTACCCGAACCGCGATGCGTGAACAGCTCCTTCGCCAGATCCTGCGGACGCGTGATCGATACCGAGGATGACCCCGGCAACCGTTCCAGCAAATCGGCAATCTGCTCGATCTTGAGGCGCATGCCGGAATGCAGCCACGGCGCCGCCAGCAGCCAGTCGCGATCGGTCGACAGATTGATCGAGGTGATCAACTCCCCGTCACCGTCGAGCAACCCGCCGGTACCGGTCAGAAACACGATCTTGTAAGGCTTCAACACCGTGATCAGTTCATTCGCAGCGATGTCGGCATTGATGTTGAGGATCTGCCCACCGATGGTTTCACCCAAACTCGCGATCACCGGAATGGAACCGGCCTTGATGCTGGCGTGGATCGCTGCGATGTCGACATTCGTGACCTTGCCGACCATGCCGAACTTGCGCTTGTTGAGATAATCGGCGGTAAACACGCCGCCCACGACCGAGCTGGCGCGCGCCCCGACGCTGTGCAGCGCTTCGACCAGCTTGAGGTTCTCGGCATGGAACACGCGGCGCACGACGGCCAGTGCAGCCGGCGGCGTCACACGCAGGCCGTCGATGATCGGCGTCTCGATCTCAGCGGCGGCCAGTTCGTCATTCAACTGCGGCCCGGCACCATGCAGCACGATCGGCGTGAGGCCGACCTGCTGAAGGAACGCCAATGCCGACGCAAGATCATCGAGCTGGTCGCGCAGGATCGCGCCACCCACTTTGACGACAGCAAAACGATCGGCATCGAGCTGGCTGAATCGGCGCAGGTACTGGCTGATTTCCTTGGCGCTGCCGATGTTGCTCAGCAGCCGCAGGATCACCGGGCGAATGACTTCACTGCTCATGGTTCATCACCTTCAGGTAAGCGCGGGCGGCATGGTCCAGTTGGTCCAGGCTGACCCATTCATCGACACTGTGGGCCTGGGCGATGTCGCCCGGACCAAACACCACGGCCAGGTAACCGGCCTGCGAAAACAGACTTGCTTCCGTCCAGAAATCCACGGCCTGGCCAACCGGCAAGCCATAGGCATCAATCAGATCCCGAGCGGCCAGACGTCGCTCTTCGGCATCGGCGATCGAACCGGCCGGGAGTGACGGACCCCGGAACGTCTCTTCATAGGCAGCAAGCGAATGGGCCGGCACCATCGCCGCAAGTTCCGCGTGCAGATCCGGCACGGACATCGACGGCAAGGCGCGGAATCCGAATCGGATCTCGGCGCTTGGCGCGACCACGTTCGCCTTGATGCCCCCTTCGATCTTTCCGAGATTGAACCGCAATCCGGTCAGGCCGCCAAAACGCTGGTGCTGTTCGCGTTCCGAGATCCCCAACGCGGCATGGCCCCAACGCACCGCCGCATGCAAGGCACTGTCCGGAACAGCCGTGCTGGCATGGGCAGACGTGCCCTTGAAAACTATCCGCGCCGAGCTGATGCCACGATGCGCCAACACCGCTTCACCTTTGGTCGGTTCGGCCACCATCACCAGATCGAACGGCTGCTGGCGAGCCAGGAACGCTGCGATACAACGCGGGTCATTCGCCTCTTCGTCGGACGAAAACAGGATTGCGCATGGCGCATCGGTGTGATGTGCCGCTGTGATCATGGCTGCCGCACCACCCTTGATGTCGCAGGCGCCCAAACCATATGCACGACCATCCCGCACCGTCAGCTCGAATGGCGAGTTGGTCCATCCGTCGGCCGTCGGCACGGTGTCGAGATGCACGTTGAACAACACTTTCGGATTGCCCCGGTGCGCATACAGACTCACCGCACCCGCACCATGATCGATCAACTCCAGCTGGAAGCCCGGAAGCTGCGCTGCGAGGTAGTCGAAAATGCCGCCCGTGCCGATCGCACGCGGTGGATTGCGTGTGTCAAAGGCCACCAGGGCACCGAGGTGCCGCAGCAGTTCATCCAGCATGACGCTGGCCCACTTCCGCCCACAGGGAGCTGGACATGCCATAGAGCTTGATGAAGCCTTCGGCTTCGGCAACACCCCAGTCGGCACTCTGGGCGTAGGTCGCATTCTTGTTGGTCAGGATATACGGCGACACGATTTTCACCGCATCGACACGAGCGCCTTCAGTGCGCAATGTGACCTCACCGTCCACGCGTCCTTGCGAACTGGCCAGGAATGCCTCGACGTCGGTCTTCAGCGGGTCGTGGAAAAATCCTTCGTAGACCAACTCGACCCATTTCCGCGCCAACTCGGGCTTGAAGCGATTCTGCAGTTTGCTGAGCACGGTCTCTTCCAGCGCGCGATGCGCCACGTGCAAAGCCGTCAAACCCGGAGCCTCGAACACGATTCGACCCTTGAGGCCAATTGTCGTATCGCCGGTGTAAAAACCGCGGCCCACACCATACGGCGCAAATCGGGCATTCAGCGCTTTCAGGATATCGATGCCTGCCATCGGCTGGCCGTCGAGCGACACCGCTTCGCCGTGTTTGAAGCCGATCGCAACTTCAAGTGCCTGCGCCGGCCACTCGGACTTCGGCGCACACCAGCCGCGGGCACCCGGACCGGGCACGTCCCAACGATCGATCTCGCCACCGGACAGGGTCACGCCGAGAACGTTCTCATTGATCGTGTAGCTCTTGGCCTTGTCGGACACTTTGTAACCGCGCTCTTCGAGGTAAGCGCGTTCGTATGCGCGCACTTCGCCCACCTGCTTCTGGATTTCACGGATCGGCGCGATGATCTCGAAGTCACCGAGTGCCTTGAGACACAAGTCGAACCGGACCTGGTCGTTGCCCATGCCGGTGCAGCCGTGCGCGATGGCCCGGGTGCCGAGTTCGCGGGCACGCGCCACCGATGCGTCGACGATCAGATAACGATCGGAGACGAGCAGTGGATACTGTCCCTGATACCACTCGCCACCCTGCACCAGCGGGCACACGAACGAGCGCCAGATGGACTCGCCGATGTCGACGGTCACATGGGATGCCGCACCCAGTTCATGCGCGCGCGCTTCGATCTCGGCGCGCTCTGTTGCCGACACGCCGCCCGAATCGGCGAACACCGTATGCACGGCATACCCACGTTCCTTCAACCACGGAATGCAGAAACTGGTATCCAGTCCGCCAGAAAATGCCAGTACTACCGTCTTGTCGCTCATGTTGTTGATCTCTTGAAGTAGTAAAGGGTTCAGCTCGTACCGACCAGCCAGCGCATCACCGCTTTCTGCACATGCAGGCGGTTCTCGGCTTCGTCGATCACGATGGAATTGGGGGAATCGACCACACCATCGGTGGCCTTCACGTTGCGGCGCATCGGCAGGCAATGGCCGAACAAGCCGTTGTCGGTGAGGGCCATCTTGGCTTCATCCACGATGAAGTGGCGGTGCGCGTCGCGGATCGGCTTCTCGTCTTCCCAACGGCCGAAGTACGGAATCGCACCCCAGCTCTTGGCATAGACCACGTGAGCGCCTCGATAGGCTTCGGCCGGGTCGTGTGACACCTTCAGACTGCCGCCACTTTCAGCCGCATTCGATTGACCCATCTGCATGTATCGCTCGTCGAGAACGTACTCGGGGGTCGGGCACAACAAGGTCACGTCGCACCCCATCCGCGTGGCGATCAACAAGGCCGAGTTCGCCACGGCTGTGTTCAGCGGTTTCGGATGGTAGGTCCACGTCAGCACGTACTTGCGGTTCTGGAGTGAACCCAGGCGTTCCTGCAGCGCCATGGCATGCGCAAGCTCCTGGCAAGGGTGTGTGATCGTTTCCATGTTGATCACCGGTTTGCCGGCATGTTTGGCAAACGCTTTCAGCATGCGGTCTTCGCGGTCGACCGACCAATCCTTGAACTTCGGGAAAGCACGCACGCCGATCAAGTCGCAATATCGCGACAGGACACGAGCGACCTCCGCAACATGTTCCTCTTCCTCACCATCCATGACCGCATTCGGCTCGAATGCGATGCCCCACGCATCCTTGCCCGGTTGCAGCACGACGGCGTGACCACCCATCTGCCAGGTGCCGATTTCGAACGACGAGCGCGTCCGCATCGATGAATTGAAGAACACCAGAGCCACCGCCTTGTGCTTCAGCGAATCGTTGATCGGCGATTTTTTCAGTGCTGCCGCATCGACGAGCAATGCGTCGATCTCGGCCCGACTCAGGTCATTGGTGTTGAGGAAGTGGCGCATCATCAAGTCCTTGTAGGAAAACGGGCACAAAAAAACCCGGCTGGCAGGCCGGGCTCTTTGAAACACACTGCACGAAAGCGCCGACCGTTATGTGGGCACGGTACGGCGGGCACGCGACGTCATCGAGGCCGCAAAATCGGCACCGAGCGAGACATCAGATTGAGCGTGGCAAGGCAGGTTCATCCGACGAGTGTGCACGAAGTTTTCTGGAATTGTCAAAGGACGGGGCGTTACATGATGTGGCCGAGCCTTTCACGAGCCCGGATCGCACCGTTCGATGCGCTGATTCGCCAGTTAACCGGGAAATCGTCATTGCGAGCTTTTTGTATGCTCGAAAAACGGCATACTTCGTTCGGGCCTTGACGACACTCCGTGGAACGTTCGCTTCAGTAAATTGTTCCAGCAACATTCAAAGAGCTGCGAATTGCCACCAGCCCAATCCTGTGGGAGCGGCTTCAGCCGCGATGCCTCGA
>JBEIPT010000506.1:0-2506 GCA_040376895.1 Lysobacteraceae bacterium
CAGAATGGCGAGGCCGGTATCGATGGTGTCCGTATGGACCTCTATCGGGACAGCAACGCCGATGGTGTGGCCACGTTGAACGAATATCTGACGACCACCAGCACCCAGACCATTTCCGGTCTGCCCGGTATCTATTCGTTCACCGGTCTCGCCGCAGGCAACTACATCGTCCTCGTGCCGATCGAGAATTTCGGCGGCAGCGGCCCGTTGGCAGGCATGACCACGGCAACGGGCAATGATCCGGCACCGGATCCGGACAACGACGTGAATGGTGACGACAACGGCACCGAAGTGGCGGGTCTGGTCGCGAGTCAGCCGGTGACGTTGACCGACAATGGCGAACCGACCGCGGATGACGGCGACAACGACAGCAACATGACCGTCGATTTCGGGTTCATCAATGCGCCGTTCGCGACCTTGTTCGATTACGGTGACAACCCCGATAACGCCATCCTTTCTTCCACCGGCAACTACCAGACGGTCGCGCTCGACAGCGGTGCCTCACATCGGATCGTGCCCGGTGGTCCTTACCTGGGTGATTGTGTGGATGCCGATGATGGACAGGCACAGGACGCCCTGGCGAACGTCGACGACGCGACCGGATTCGGATCGGGTCTCGGCACTTGTACCGGCGCCGCGGGTGATGATGAAGACGGCGTTACCTTGCCGTCGTTCCTGAGCCCCAGTTCGAATGCGCCTGTTGCGGTCCGCAATGGTCCAAACGCCGCCTGCACGCTGAACGCCTGGATCGACTTCAATCGTGATGGTCAATTCGGCGCCGGAGAGGCTATTGCCACGGCAGTGAACCTGGCCGCCAGTGCAACGTCCAATCTGAATGTGGCGGTGCCCGCCAATGCGTTGCCGGGCTTGACCTATGCCCGCTTCCGTTGCGGCAGTGGCGCGGTGGCGACACCGATCGGCCTCGATACCACCGGTGAGGTTGAGGACTATCGAGTGTTCATCCAGGGCCGTGATCTGGGTGATAACCCGAACACGTATGCCACGAGTCTGGCCAGCAATGGCGCCAGCCATCGCGTCGTGCCGAACGATCCGCTTCGGCTCGGTGCGTGTATCGATCTGGAACCCGACGGTGCGCCGAACGTGGGTGCGGTCGGTGACGACACCGCACAAGGGCAAGCGGGTGGTGGATTGTGTTTCGACGATGAAGACGGGGTTTTGTTGCCGGCACAGGTTCGCGCCTGTGACGTCAATGCCTACAGTGTGACTGCCAACCGGGCCGGTGTGCTGGATGCATTCATCGACTTCAACGGCGATGGTGACTACGCCGACGCCGGCGAAAAAATCGCCAACAGCGTGGCAGTCGTGGCGGGGGCCAATCCGTTGACGTTCACGGCACCGTGTGGCGCTGCGGCCGGTACCACCCATGCCCGGTTCCGATTCAGTACGTCAGGGACACTCTCGTTTGATGGCGAAGCCGCGGACGGCGAAGTCGAAGACTATGTCCTCGGCGTGCTGGGCACTGATTTTGCCGACGCACCAGCCCCGTTCCCGACCACTTTCGCCGGCAGCGGCGCGTTCCACTCGGTCAATCCGGCCTTGCCGATGTTCCTCGGTACCTGTGTCGATACCGAAGGTGAGGGTGTGCCATCACTCTTGGCGAACGGGGACGATCTGGCCGACTCCGCGAACGATGTCGGCAACTGTGCCGGCAACGACGACGAAGACGGAATCGTGTTGCCGGCATCGCTGCTGACCTGCGCCACCCAATCTGCCACGGTGACTGCCAATGTCGCCGGTGTGCTCGATGCCTGGCTGGACTTCAACCGCGACGGCGACTGGAACGATGCCGGCGAACGAATCGCGAATGGTCTCGCGCTTGCTGCGGGTGCCAACGCCCTGGCGATCAATACTCCATGTGCGGCCAATCCGGGTGTGGCGAATCTGCGTCTGCGCTTCTCGACCACGGGCTCAGCCGGTTTCACGGGTGCGGCGCCTGATGGTGAAGTGGAAGACCATCAGGTCGCGATCTTCGGCACCGATCTCGGTGATGCACCGGATACTTATGGCACCGTGCTGGCCAATACCGGCGCCGCGCACGCGGTCAACCCGGATGGCAGTCTGCGCATCGGTGCCTGTGTCGACACCGAACTGGATGGTGCGCCTTCGGTCAATGCCGATGGCGATGATCTGACTGCACCGACCAGCACGGGCGGCAGTTGTGCGGTGGCGAATGACGACGAGGATGGCCTCGCTGTGGTGGCCGGAACCGAACTCACGCCGACGCTCACGGCAGGCGGCCCGAACACGGTGACGGTCACGGCGAGCAACAGCACCGCGTCGACCGCGAATCTGTGTGGATACATCGACTTCGACGGAGACGGCAGTTTTGCCGGTGCCGGCGAATCGTCGACCACCACCCTGGCCGCCGGTGCCAGCAACGCCAGTCTGGCGTTGGCCTTCAACGTTCCGGTGACCGCGGTGCAGGCGACCTATGCCCGCTTCCGCCTGAGCACCATTGCGTGTTCGCCCACTGGCCCGGCTCCGG
>JBEIPT010000513.1:0-2469 GCA_040376895.1 Lysobacteraceae bacterium
ACCCCGAACACGGGCTGGTGTCATGGATCGGCACCGCGCTGCGCCGGACCGCGGCATTCGGCGCCCACCTGACCGCCGGGCCGCATGCGCTCAGCGGCGCCTGGCTGACGGTGGCACTTGCGCAATCGGTGCTGGCTGCCGGAGCGCTGTTGCTGGCCGGAATCGGTGATGTCCTGCCGAGTGAATTCCGGACCCTGGGTCTGTGGATTTATCTGCTCGCCCTCAGCCCTTTGGCGCAGGTGCTCACCCTTTGGTGTGTCGAGCGACTGCTGATCAGTGAAGAGGAAGAAGAACTCGAACCGGATCCCGACCAATCGGAGCGCACCTCAGTGGCGTCTTCGGGACCGACCCAGTCCGGGTTCACGCTGACCGGCATGACGCCCGAACTGGCGGCCATCGAGGCCATGCTGCCCGAACCGGGCGGGAGCCAGAACGCCGCCTTGCTGAATGCCGCCGCAAATGGCGAGATCGATCTGGCGCTGCGTTTGCTTGCCGACGGCGCCGATCCGAACTCGGAGCCGGGCCCGAATGACCGCGACCAACGCACTGCGCTCATGTGCGCGGCGCTGAACCACGATCTTCGCCTGCTGCGCGAGTTGATTGCCCGGGGCGCGTCGGTGAACCGCCATCACCATGGCATCAGCGCGCTGTTGCTGGCCTGCCGCGACTCGGTGATGGGCCGTGCCGAAGCCGTGATCACTTTGCTCGCAAACGGCGCGAATGTTCGCCAGCACGACAGTGAAGGCAACTCCGCCCTGCACTATGCCGCGCATACGACCGATCCGACGGTCGCCGCCGCATTGCTTGATGCCGGCGCCGAGATCGAATGGGTCAACCGTGACGGCTATACGGCGCTGTCGGTTTCGGCCCGCGCCGGCAACGAGGCGCTCGTCAAACTGCTGCTGGAACGCGGTGCACGCACCGACCCGGATCGCGGTGTACCAGCCTTGATTGCTGCCGCCAGTGCACAGGACGACGTCGCACCCATCGTCAAGCGATTGCTGAAAGCCAAAGCGAGAATTGATGCGCGTGATCGCCTCGGTCGCACGGCCCTGCACGCGGCCGCATTGCACGGGCATGGCGAAGTGACTGAACTGCTGCTGGCAGCCGGTATCGAACTCGATGCCCGTGACAGCCATGGCGTGACGGCGCTGATGGAAGCCTCACGCGCCGGTGCCAACCGCGTGTTGTCGCGGATGGTGTTCCGCAAGCCGAATGCGAACTACGTGGATGCTGTCGGCCGCACTGCCCTGCATCTGGCTTGCCAATCGCGACAGTCGACACTCGAGACGGTGAAGTGCCTGATCGCGATGGGCGTGGTCACCGATCTGCGCACCCGCGAAGGCAAACGGGCCGTCGACTTCGCGGCTCTTCACGGTCGTTACGACTTCGTCGCGGCGATCGATCCGGATTTCACGCTGCCGAATGCGATCCGCGAAGGGCAAGAACTTCCGGAAGAGTCGAGCACCACCGAAGACCATGCCCAGGAACGGCTGCGCCTGTTGGCAGAGGCGCTCCGCACTGGACGCCTGGTGGTGGCGCGCGAACTGCTCGGGATCCAACCGGCGCTGGCCGTGGACGTACTTTGGCAACTCGCCGAAGGGGTGATGAAGATCGACAGCACCAGCGCCATGGACTGCCTGCTGCAAGGCGGGTTGCCGATGGAGTGGCAAGGCAAGAGTCTGCTCGCCCATGCAGTGGCGCATCAACCGCCGGCCATTTGTGTGGCCGAAGCACTGCTCGATCGTGGCGCTCCGGCCGGTGGTCGTTGCCTCGGCCTGCTGCTGGCCAATGTCGAAGCCGCCAATACAGCGCCCGAGCGGCTGGAATCTCTGGGCATTCGTTTGCTCGCGGCCGGTGCCGATCCATTTGGTCAGGTCAATGGTTCTTGCCCGCTGCACCAGGCCTGTGCGCAGGATCTCGGCGTGTTGGCCCTGCAGTTGCTCGAACGCGGTGTAGATCCGAATGGCCGCGATGGTGAGGGCTGTTCGCCGCTCGCGCGGCTTGGGCGTCGACACGGCCTAGCACTGGCGCATGCACTGTTGGTGCTTGGCGCCAATCCGGAACTCCCGTCGCGTGATGGTCGAACCCCGCTGGGCCTGGCGTTGCTGCATAAGCGCAAGACCCTGTCGCCGTGGCTGCACTGGCCGGAATGGCCGCTACCCAATCGCCCTCTGCGGGATGCCGATCTCGTCGATGCAGCCAAGCTGGGCGACCGCGAGGCCGTGCGGAAACTCTCCGAGCTGGGTCTGAACATTGATGCCCGTGATGCGCAAGGCTGCACGGCTCTGTTGCGTTCCGCCGGTGGTGGCCATGGCGAGTTGCTCGAACTCCTGCTGTCGCTGGGCGCCGACCCGTCATTGTCTGCGCAGAACGGTGCCACGCCGCTCGGTGCTGCCATCACGGCGCGCCGTGACGTACTGGTCGAACGACTGCTGAAGGCCGGTGTGCCGGTGAACCAACCGGTGC
>JBEIPT010000131.1:0-9128 GCA_040376895.1 Lysobacteraceae bacterium
CCTGATCATCGGCCGTTACCGGACTTTGCGCACGCTGGGTCGCGGTGGCATGGGTGTGGTCTATCTGGCCGAACAGGCCAATCCACAAAGGCTCGTTGCACTGAAGATGCTGGCCGGCGCCGGCGGTGCTGCAGCGCTGACGCGCTTTCGGCGCGAGGCGGATCTGTTGGCGCGCCTGTCGCACCCCGGGATCGCGCGGATTGTCGAAGTCGAGACCCTGCCGGACGGCCGCCCATATCTGGTCATGGAATACGTGGACGGCTGCGACCTTGCCGCCTATTGCGCCAAGCTGCCCCGTGATGCGCGATTGGCCTTGCTGGCCCAGGTCGCTGATGCAGTCGAGCATGCGCATGCACGCGGCGTGGTGCATCGCGACCTCAAGCCGTCGAACATCATGGTCGATGTCGAGGGGCATCCCAGAGTGCTCGACTTCGGCATCGGGCAAATCACGGCCGATGGCCATACCTTGACGGCGACCGGCGTCATGCTCGGAACGCCCTCGTACATGAGTCCGGAACAAGCCACGGGCAGCAGTCGGACGGACGCGCGGAGTGACGTCTACTCGTTGGGTGTGATTGCCTATGAGTTGATGACCGATCGTTTGCCCTTGCCGGTCGCAGGACTGACTCCGCTGGAAGCGTTGCGCATGGTGGGCGAGGCGACGCCGTTGCCGGTCTCGCAGCTCGACCGCACCCTGCGAGGCGATCTGGAGGTGATCATCGAAACGGCGCTGGCCAAGATGCCGCAGCAGCGGTATGCCAGCGCCGGGTTGTTCGCGGACGATTTGCGGCGCTATCTGGCTGCAGAGCCGATCCGGGCGCGACGACCACCTGCATGGCGGCGAATGGTGCTTTATGCACGACGCAAACCGGCGCAGGTGGCAGCCATCGCGGTGGCGTTGGGTGGCTTGCTGATTGGCAGCGCACTGGCACTGGCATTTGCATTCGAGGCTGCGCGCGATCGCGATCGCGCCGAAGCTGCGCTGGCGCAATCTCGCGGCACCCAGGAAGCGCTCGGTCGCGTGTTCGCAGCCGGCAATCCGATGATCGCCGGCAAACCGGAAGTGGCGTTCCGCGATGTGCTGGGCGCCGCGCCATCCCAACTCGCCGGGCTGTCGCCCGAGATCCGTTTGCCGGCGCAATACACGGTGGCTTTGGCGCAATCTCAGATCGGTGACGATCAGGCAGCGATTGCGGGCTTCGCCGCAGCAGCGGAACTTGCTGCAGAGCTGAGCCTTGGCCGGGCGCGGGCCCAGGCTGAGCTTCGCCGCATCATGACGTCCGTTGACCATGTGGACATCGCCGAGTCGGCGCGTGCGATCGACGCCCTGCTCGCCGATCCGCACGTGTTGGCCGATCCGTTTCTGCACGCCGCGTCGCTGATCACCGCTTCCCAAATTTCCGGCGCCCGATTCCAGGATCTTACGGCGGCCAGGCAACTGGCTGCTGCGCGCGTGTTGTGGCCTCAGGCAACTCACTATGCACCAGCCATCGACGACACCACGCTGGATGCCGAGATCGAGATCGACCGCGTTCTTCTGGAGTTCAGTGCCATGGTGGTGGGCGGCGTCGACACTCTGGCTCCACCCGATCTCGCGAAATTTGCGGAAGAGGTTTATTCACGGCTCTCTCGGCGTTTGCCGGCAGATCACCCACGCCTGGCGCTGCTGCGCGTCATGGCTCAAAACCTGCCCGATGCTCTGGCTAGCCGCTCCGAATGGCGTGCCAGACTGCATGCCTCGATCGTCACACAGATTCCACGCCTTGGGTACGCGCACCCCACCATCGCTGCACAGATCACCACGGGCATGACCTTGGCGGGCTTGCAGGGATCCAACGATCCGCCGCTTCTGAGACAGCTTGTCGACGTGGCGCGCGCGATGCCCGAAGGTAGCCGCCGTCGTTTGCGCCTCATGATGCAGGCCGCAGGGCACAGCGGCTTCGGTGAGCATGTCGGGATCACTGCAGATGAGCTTTCTGCAGCACAGGCGCCGATTTGCAGCGCTGCGCGTACGTTCGAAGCGGATTGTATCTGGGCCGAAGTCAGCATCGCGGAACTGGAGTTCAATGAAGGCCGAGCCGCAGAGGCACGCGCACGCACCGATGCTCTGTATGAACGCCGCGCCGACATGCCCGATTTTCTGGCCCTGCGGGTTTATTCAACGATAGCCAGGTTGAACCAGAGGGACGGCCGATACGAGGAAGCCGCGGCCGCCACTGAGGCTGCAATCGCTGCAGCCATGTCAGACCCCGAGCTCACCCCCGCGGGCCGCGATTTGATGCTGATGCAACTGATCTGGACGCTCCGACCCGGGCGATGCGACCGCATTCTCGAAGTGATTGAACCGATCGAGTCGAGACTCGCTGCCAACCCTGTCATAGCCGGTGATGTGCTGGCCCGATTGCTGGCAACCTGCGCAGTACGCGCCGGGCGCGACGCGGACGCCGCCCTCGCGCGCCTCGCGCCGTGGTGGGAGATTGCAAAGGATCCGGCCATCGATCCGATGATGCGAATGAATGTCGTGTCTGCGTATCTTGAAGTTTTTGATGTGCTCGGGCGCGACACTGATTTCGCGCATTGGGCTGACGAACTGGCCGCGCTGGAAGCGAGCGGGATCGATGTGGAACAGTTTGCGAGCCGGATGCCCTGGGTCGCACGAGCACTGGCCATGACCCGCGAGGATCGCGCGCCCTCGCCCTGACACTTGGATATCAACCATAAGAGTTGTCGCAAAACGCGCGCGGCGTCGTACTTGCAGAGATCAGCCGCCTTCGTGCGGCAAAACCTGCCACCCATGCTTCGGAGACTCCATGCGTCGAACCTGCCTTCTGTCCCTGTCGCTGCTGACTGGCTTGCTGGCCTCGTCCCTGTCATCTGCAACGCAGTCGATCGTGAATTCGTCGCCACCGGGAACTCTGGTCGACGAACCCTGCGATATTGAAATCGCCGATGACACGGTTGCCGCAAGGCTGCGGTGTGCGCGGTTGGTAGTGCTTCGCGATCCGGAGCATCCGGAAGACGGAACCTTCGAACTGGCGGTGGTGATCAAGCGCAGCGCCGAACCCAAGCCCGGCGCGACACCCGTCCTGTTCCTGCACGGTGGTCCGGGTGGCGGCATGACTCGCTACCTCGGCCGCAGCCCGAGCGACACCGTGCCGGGCCACGATTTCATCGCGTTCGATATGCGCGGTGGCGGACGCAGTCAGCCGCAAGTATGCGCGGCCGACGGCGCGCCGTTCATGGCGAGTTTTCTGCACCCGGACGGACTGGACGCCGGCATCCGCGAACGTCGCCGGATCGTCGAGGCCTGTCGTGGCAAGTGGCGAGACGCTGGCTTTCGCGCACAGCACTTCGGCACCGATCGCAACGTCGATGACGCCGAGGCACTGCGCGCAGCACTGGGCCTGCAGCGCTGGCGAATCATCAGTGAGAGCTACGGCACCACGGTGGCCGCGCATTACCTTGCCAAGTATCCGGATGCGTTGGAAGCCGCAGTGCTGGATTCGCTGTATCCGAAAGATGCCGAGGTGCTCCCGGGTGCAGAGATCCAAGGCCGCTTGATCGAGCGACTTGCCGACGAGTGCCGCCAGAATGCTGCCTGTACCGCACGCTGGCCGGACCTCGGCCGCAGTTGGCTCGACACCACGGTGGCCGCGCTGGATGCCGCACCGCTGAAAGTAGGTGAAGGTGATCGCGCTCGATTGCTTGACGGTACAGGGCTTCGGCAAATGATGATGCAGGCCGCCATCGACGAGGCCGGCGTGCGCAGCCTGCCCTTCCTGATCGACGCCGCCACGCGGCGCGATGTGGCGCTGCTCGCAGGACCGCTGTCGCTGATCGGTCAGGACGAGTCTTCCGAGGGCGTCAATCTCGCCGCAACACTGGCCACGGATTGCCGCGACCGGGCGCGTCACCTGAATACCCACGAGCTCAGCGACCCGATGGGCCTGTTGCTCGGCATACCCGGTGATGTCTGCCGAACTTGGGCCGATCCCGCCGAAGCGCCACGCTGGCCGTTGGCAACGCGCGTGCCGGTGCTGATCCTCTCTGGAGGCTACGACAGCTTCCAGCCGGATCCGACGCCCGTGCTGAGGGAAATGGGGCCGGCAGCCCAGGTGGTTGAAATCCCGCATGCCGCACACGGCGCGCGCGGCGCCGGTCCGTGCGTTCGCGGCATCGCCAGCCGCTTCACCAGTGATCCGGCGGCCACGCTCGACACAAGCTGTATCGCCGACATGGCCGTGCCCGACTTCCTGCTGCAGGCCACGCCCTCGCGCGGATTGCGCGAGTTGTTGCCCATGCTGGTGCTCGGCGCCACGCCGCCACCGGTTCTGATCGTCTCGGTGGCCAGCGCACTGCTGGCCTTGGTCGTTGCACTGGTTGGACTGTGGCGCGGCCGCGGTGGCCCGCGAGTGCCCGGAACACGACGCTGGCTGTTCGCACCGGTGATGGCCGGCCTCATCGCCGTCGGCGCGCCCGCCAGTCTGATCGCCAGCCACGACCCATTGGCTTCAGCCGCACTGCTGTACGGGCTGCCAGCCGGCTGGACCTGGCTGCCGTGGGTCAGTCTGCTGCCGCTCGTGACCGGCACGCTGGCGCTGTGGCGAGGGCGCGACGGCAGCACACGTCTGGTGGCTGCGCTGGCTTTGGTGTGCGGCCTGGCGATGATGGCCGCCGGGTGGTTTCCAGGCGCATGAGCTTGCGAGCGCCAGTTTGACTGGGGGGGGGGACGGTCGGATCGCCAGACTCAGTCATTCCCGCGCAAGCGCGAATGCACCGGGGGCATGACTTGCGCATCGTGCTCGCGAAGAGAGATTCTGCGCGCCCATTTGACATTGCCGTTACGGCGCCGAGTGAGCATGGGTTACGCAAGTCATTCAAAACCATCGCGGAACAGGTTGGTCGCCCGCCCGTACACGATGGTTGCCACATGCACGCCTGACGACAGAGATCGCGGTTGGCACAGCACTTCGCGACTCACCATTTCGAAACTGCACGTGTCGACCAGGTCTCCCGTCGCTTCGATCCATGCGAGGTAAGCACTGTCTGGCAAGATCGTCGAAACAGCCGGGAGAATGACCGAACTGCTGCTGGAAACGTTCACGCGCAACCGACGGGTCGACAAGGTCCCGCCCTCCGCATCGGTGATGGACTGGGTGAAGGACGCGTTGTTCACGACCGTTTGTCCGACTTGGGCCGTGGAAACCGGGGCGCCTTGAGAGATTACGCGTGCAGTCGCCGTGCGCACACCACCCGCCATGTCAGGCTGGAAACTGGCAACCACGGTTACCGTCGCAACGGTCGATGCCGGCATCTGAGGTGCCACACAATCGACCAACCCATTCCGCCCGGCAGCAGGCTGAGTGCATTCAAATGAGCCGCCGCCCGTGCCAGCAATAGCGAGGTTCTGGAACCTTGCGCCGCTGGGCATGGGCAAACTTGCGCGCACGTTGCTGGCGGCCACGGCATTGTTGGTGATCGTGACCGTGTAACTGAACGCAGCCCCACCAGCCACGGGATTGGCATTGCTCGTGACGATGCCGACGGTTGCCGCCGCGTAGGCGCTACCCGAACACAACCAGAACAACGCCAGACCGGATATCAGCCACCGCAGACGCCCGCCGTAACTTCTCATGGCGAACCTCAATTGACTGTCGTGATGGTTGAACTGGAGCCCACGGCGATCGTTCCGGTGCCGGCGTTATTGATGCCGAAACTGACCAGCGCACCGCCAGTGGGTGCCGACGCGGCGATTTCGGCTGTCCATGTCAGTTTCGAGAATCCTTTAGGGACTGCAATGGAGGAGCACGTCAATGTCCGCGTGGAACCTGTGTAGTCGCAGGTGTTTGCCAGCGCGCCTGTCCCTTGAGCGGAGAAATGACTGAATCCGACCGGCAAGATGGCACTGAACGTGGCATTGATCGCGGTCGAGTCCCCAACATTGTTGATCAACAGCAGATAGCTGACTCGCTCACCACGGGTCGCACTCGACGGACCAGAGATGGTCACGCTGAGGGGGGCGTTCACTTGCAGATTGCTCTGTATGGTGGCGGTGGTTGCCGTGGTACCGACTACCAATCGCGCTGCTGCGGTGCGAACACCCGAAGAGTTGACAGGATCAACACTGGCGACGATCGTGATCACTGCCGATGCGCCTGCGGCCAAAGCTGATGCCTCGCACAGGATCAGGCCATTCTCGGCCTGACCTGGATGAGTACAATCGAATCCGCCGCCGCCAGTACCCGAGATCGCGAGATTCTGGAACAGCATCGAAGGCGGTAACGGCAAGGACACCCGCAGGTTGTTTGCCGCGATCGCGTCCGGGTTGTTCACTGTAATCGTGAATGAAAACGCAGCACCGCCTACAACCGGTGTGCTGTTGCTCGTGATGATTGCAACGGTCGGTGCGGATTGTGCCCCTGCCGACAATAGCGCAAGACCGAAAACGCAGAGGATGGCGCGACCCCGAATGATGGATCTCGGCATGGGACAGCACTCCCTGGACAGATTTCGTTGAGTAACGATAACACGCAAGTTGAACCACCATACCGCGCGCGCGCAGCGGAAGCGTGATCCAACCAGCGTGTTTCGCCGTCCCGGAACGATGGCTGACTCGTATTGATCGATTCTGTTGACGCGCTATCGCCGAAGCTTTCGTAGTGCCGACAAAACCAGCATCGCGGTGCCACGAAGTACAAAGGAGATGGTGGCAAAAACGAGTGCAAACGTGAGCGGGATGACACTTCCGAAGGTGATGGTCATGCCGACGACAAAACCAAGCATGTACTCCGCGCGGTACACGGGAAGCACGATCGAACACAGGAAAAGGCCCATGAACAGCCACTTGCTGACTTCCGGAAGGCCAAAGTGGAATGACGCGGCCAGTGCGGCGCCGTAAACAAGCGAACCCAACAAGCCAGCGGCAACCAGACGCTGAAAGATGCCGCTTGCCTGGCGACCCTGCAAAGACTTGATGCGAATGGCGAGGAAACCCCCCAGCAAAGGCAATACCAAGAGCCCAAGCCAGTTCGAGAAGCCAGGTAGGTCGGCACGGGCAAGGAAGTGATGTGTTTTGACCCCTCCGTTGAAGTACTCGAAGCCGATATGAGCCAACGCAAACACAAATGCGGCGACTGGAACCAGCGGTGAAACGGTTCGCGAAGAAGTCATTGGTCGATATCCTTTGTGGCGCTGGATTCGTAACCCAACGAGGCGATGGAGAAAACAAACTGAATCTTGCTCGGTTCTTGCAGCGACTTCAATGTTTCAGCAGCTGACTCGTTACAGGCCCGAACCGAATCGGGTGGATGCTCAATCGTCTGGTGACTTGCTTCGAAACACCGCTAGTACCATTTGCTGCTCCTTCAGATTGTTGACCAGGATCCCCGCTGATGCACGATATAGCTGCGACGCTTCGAGAACGTCTGGGTCTTGGCCAGCCAGTCTTGCCGGAATACCAAAGCGGCGAAGTCTTGAATGGTTCCGGATTCGACCGGGAACGGATCGAATACCCGGGGCTCGAAGGTGACATGATTCCGGCATTCCTGTTCACGCCGGTGAATCAGGAAACGCTCGGCGGTGTGGTTGTGTTTCACCAACACAATGGCGAGTTCCATTTCGGCAAGAGCGAGGTGGCCGGTGACGTTGGCAATGTCTTTCAAGCTTTCGGACCTGCCCTCGCGCGAAGAGGCGTCGCAGTCCTGGCGCCGGACGCCGTCACGTTCGAGGACCGGCGAGGAGCGGTCAAGGGGACCGAACCGGACAACTACGATTGGCTTCGGCACTACAACGCCCTGAGTTACAGAATGCTCGACGGCGACACCTTGATGAGAAAGTGTCTGGACGACGCGCAACGCGCGCTGAGCGTGTTGGTTCAAGCCACAGGCATGGACCCGCGCCTTGTGGGCGTGGCCGGGCACTCCTACGGCGGCTACACCGCGCTCTACCACGCGGCCGTCGATGCGCGTTGCCAGTTTGTGTGCATCAGCGGCGCGGTGTGCAGCTTCGAAAGACGTCGGCAGGAAGGCACCGGCATCACCCTCTTCGAAACCGTGCCCGGCCTCACTCGCCAGATCGATACTCACGATGTGCTTGCCGCGATCGGGCCCCGACCGACCCTGGTGGTGTCTGGAAGCGAGGACAAGTATTCGCGGGACGCAGATCAAGTGGTCGCCAAGGTCGCGAGCGAATTCATCACCGAGCTCCGCGTCAACCGCGGGCACGCCCTCGATCAGGAACGATTCGATGCGATCGTCGAGTGGATCGTCGATCGTGTATCGGACTCGGAGAACGGGATACGCGACGCTGGATCGTTGAGTCCGACTCCAAATGATTGACAGGCCTCTCTTGCCAATCAAGATCTGATCCATTTTATTCGATTGACCAGTCAGCCATGGGCTCTTGAATCAGGGAACATGGTGGCTCAAGAATGCATAACGCTGGCGCCACACACCAAGTCCGTCATTCCCGCGCAAGCGGGAATCCACCAGGGTGCCACACGACCCAAACCGGGTCACATCGAGTGGATACCAGCTTGCGCGGCGACCCGTCACGCAGGAACCGGCCGCGAATTTGCCCCGCGAGACGATCGAGATCAGCGGTCGCACCTTCTGCAATCGTCGAAGGCGGCGCCGAAGTGTGGGCGCACCCGACCAACGCCATGGCGCCCGCAGCAGCGAGGCCATTGCGCGCGAATTCGCGCCGTGTGCAATCGGTGGGAGTAACTCGTTTGACAGCCATCAGTTGGCGCTCCAGAAAACAGATTTCTTGGCATGACTGCGCTCTGGAAGAAAAATGGATGCACGGCGGTTTACGTTTCGCTTGCGCCGGCGCTCAGGCATCAACCGAACTCTCGGCTCAACTACCCGAAGTCGGCGCCACCTGATCAGGCAGTCTGTATTTCGTCAGAAGCAACCAGAAACTCACTGCCAATTCGCCAACCAGAGCAGGGAGCAAGACAGCCGGGAACAACAAAGAAGCAAGCTTCGGCGCCAGCAGCAGCGCAAAGCTGTTCACGAGGTAACTCAGGCCGGCGACTGCGAACAGCACTCCGAGGAAGCGAGGGACAAAGCCGGAGTGGAACATCAGGTAACCCCGGACGACACACGCGAAACCGAAGAAAATCAGCC
>JBEIPT010000587.1:0-1857 GCA_040376895.1 Lysobacteraceae bacterium
CCGGCAACGGGCACCAGATAAGGGCGCCCGGCGCGCTCGTCCGTGCCGATCCGATTCATGCGGACCACAATGTGTTGGCCGTCCGGTGTCCAGTCCAGCACGCGGTAATCGGTACCACCGCGCATCGGCATCGCTCCGATATCGCTGTACCACGTGAGCTGCCGTGGCGCGCCGCCGGCACTGGGCATCACGTAGACCTGGCGCGTGCCCGAATACTCGGCACTGAAGGCAATCCATTGTCCGTCCGGCGAGAACTTCGGATACAACTCCTGGCCCGGGTGGGCAGTCAGGCGTTCCGCCTTGCCGCCATTGCGACTCGCCACATGGACGTCACCGGCATGGACAAACACGACCTGTTTGGCCGAAATGTCCGGGAACCGCAAAAGCAGGTCGGACGCATGGGCGTTGCCAGACAGCCACAAGGGCGCGGCCAACAGAAACGGGGCGGTCAGGCGGCAGGAAATTCGTAGAGTCATGATGGTCGCGGGTTCCCGGCAATTGGCAAAGGTGCGGCGCGGTCGAATCGGGAAATTTCCGATGGCCGCGCGCGAAGTCTGGTCACATTTCGAAGCGGTACGCAAGTTTCACGAGGAACTGGTCGTCGTCACGGAGATCGAACGCGGCACCGAGCGCGTCGAACGGGTCTGAGTTGGGTGCTTCGTCGAGCAGCGAGCCGCCGCGGCTGTACACGGCAAACACGTCACTGAGATTGCCGAGTTTGTAGCGATAGCGAACCTGGAATCCGAGCCGGCGCAGCCGGAAATCGTCGATGGTCTCGGCACTGGCGACCAGATTGCGGTCGGGCCCGATGGCCAGCGCCCGGTCGGCATCGGCATGAATACCGATGGCCTGCAATTTCACGCGCAGTTCCTGCTGGTCATTGATGAACCAGTTGAGATTCGAGACGAGATCCAGTCGACGGGACTTGAACGTGCCGAACTCGCGGCCACCCTGCCAGATCAGCCATTCGTCCTGGCGGGTTACGTACAGGCCGAGGGACCAATCCAGTTGATCGGTGAAATAGATCCGGGGCTGAACCGTAACCGTCGAGTCGAGTCCATCACCGATGCGGCTTTGCAGCACTTCGGTGTTGAAATACCAACTCACTTTTCCGTCGCCCTGCCGCGCAATCAGCGTTTCGGCGAATCCATGGAAACCATCCTTCAGTCGAAAGGCACCGTTGCCACGGGACGACAGATCGTCGAAGACATCGTCGCGCCAACGCAGGAACGCAAAGACGTTGCCGCCATCGCGCATTTCGGAATACCGCTGCACGGTGGCCGTGCCGCGCAGTTTCAGCCCATCGAGATTCTGTTGCTCGACCAGTTCGAATTCCCAGGCGTGGCTGGAGAACAACGAATCCTCCGGCAGCGCGTCCTGCCGGTAGCCAGTCTCCCACTCGATGAGCCGGAAGTTGTTGCGATCCTGGAACCCCAGGTCGTTGAGATTCTGTTCGCGGTCCACATAGGTCAGGAAGTACTGCTGACGGAACGGACCCGGCATGTCCCAGTCGGCGATCACGCCGCCACCGATGCCGCTCTGGACGTCACCTGCGACGTCGACGTGGGCATGATGCAGGGCGGTATCGAGTGTCCATTCTTCATTCGGTCGAAACACGCCATGAACAGCCGTGACACTGGCATTCCGGTCCAGGAACGGACGATCGACTTCGATCCGCGTGAGATCGACGGTTTGTCCGGGTGTTCGATGGGCCAGTCGGGCCAATGCAAAATCGCGACCGGCATCACCGTCCTCGCTGGCACCGAAGAATGCGTAACCAATTCCGCCCACGTGGCCGTTCGCCTTGATCGCGGCGTTGATGTCGGCCGCGCCCGAGCCATCGTCGGCGCGTCCGCC
>JBEIPT010000274.1:0-5303 GCA_040376895.1 Lysobacteraceae bacterium
AATGAAGGTGGATTCCGATCGTGTGGGAATCCTCGAGGGAATCGGCGGATCGTCACGCGCCGACGTGGTGTTCATCAAGTCGGATCGACCGAGTGTGTCGCCGCGTGCGATCGAGCGGATCCGTCAGTTCGTCCGCGAAGGTGGTGTGCTGGTGCTGGAAGCTGCGTGGCATTCGGATGAAGATCTGCTGGCCGATGCATTCGGAGTCAATCGTCGCCAGATCGAGTACCTCGAAGATGAGGATGACGAGGAACCGGACGAGAGCGACTTCGAGGACGGCCTGGATGATGAATCGGAGGATGCCGCTGAGGCCGCCGCCGATGCCGCTGAGGACGACGAGGAATTTGTCCTGCCGGATGCGGATTTCAGCCTGCATCCCGGACGTGAACGCCTGCGCAACCGTCATTTTCCGGACCCGATGTTGCGGCGTGTGCGCTGGGACGATGGCGCCGAATTGCTGGTCTATCTGCCCTATGGGCAGGACCTGTCGCGCCTGCGGACCCCCGCGCTATTGGCCGATGCCCACGGCACCTATGGCTTGCGTTTCAATTATGGCGAGGGTCGAGTGGTTGTCCTGAACAACCTCGACTTCTTGACGAACTTCGAGCTCGCGCGCAACGACCACGCCGAATTCATGTGGCGCCTCATCCAGTTGCATGCGGAACCCAAACGCGTGCTGTTCTATCACGCGGATCGTCAGGATCTGGGCCAATGGCTCCACAAGAACGCCTGGGCGCCACTTTGGATCATCGGCTTGCTCGTGCTGTTGTTGATCTGGCGCGGCATGCCGCGGTTCGGTCCAATCGCCGACGATCCGGAACCAGTTCGGCGCCGATTGCTCGACCACCTCCGTGCGAGCGGAAACTTCCTTGCCAAAGCGAATCAGCGCGAAGAAATCGGCCTGGCCGCCTTGCGTGTCGTCCTGGCGCGCGTAAAGCGCGAGTTCCCGCATTTGGGCATCGCCACCGACACCGAAGTGCGCGACTTCCTGGTCAAACAATTCGCCTTGCCGCCCGATTGCGCTTTCATGATCACCACCACGCAGACACCGGGCAGTGTGCTCGACTGGACACGCCTGATGCGTGCCTGCCGCGATATCCACGCTGCACTCGACCACGAGGAGATCCGCAAACGATGAGTACGCTTGCCGATCTCGATGTCCCGGTCCACGAACCAAACCGAAAGAGGAACGCCCCATGGCGCTGAACATTCCCCCAGAACAATTCGAACGGGCACTGAAGCTCGTGCAGGAAATGCGCGTCCAGGTGAGCCGGGCGTTCGTAGGCCAGGACCTGGTGGTCGAGCAGACGGTTGCGGCCTTGCTGGCCGGCGGCCATGTGCTGATCGAGGGTGTTCCCGGACTCGGCAAGACCCTCTTGGTCCAGGCTTTGGCCAAGACCTTCTCGGGGACGTTTGCGCGAATCCAGTTCACGCCGGACCTGATGCCGGCCGATGTGACTGGCCATACGCTCTATGACCCCGGCAGTGGCCAGTTCACGACCCGCCGCGGACCGGTCTTCGCGAATCTGCTGCTTGCCGACGAAATCAATCGTGCGCCCGCCAAAACCCAGTCCGCACTTCTGGAAGTGATGCAGGAAGGGCAGGTGACCATCGAAGGCCAGGCGTTCAAACTGGAACCTCCATTCATGGTGTTGGCCACGCAGAATCCGATCGAGCAGGAAGGCACTTACGCCCTGCCGGAAGCCCAGTTGGATCGTTTCCTGCTGAAAGTGCAGATCGATTATCCGAGCATGGAAGAAGAGATCAACGTGCTCAAGACCGTCACCGGCAATCGAATCGGCGACAAGCTCAGTACCGATCAGGTGCAAACGATCCTGCAACCACAGGTGCTGGGGACACTGCAGATGATTGCTGCAAACTTGCGAGTCGACGACAAGGTCTATGACTACGCCTTGCGTATCGTTCGTGCCACGCGGGCCTCGCCGGGTATCGCCGTGGGTGCAGGTCCGCGCGGCGCCATCGCGCTGATCCGCGTGGCGCGTGCCGCAGCCTTCCTGGCGGGTCGAGACTTTGTCTCCCCTGACGACGTGAAGCGTTATGCCATTCCGGCACTGCGCCATCGCGTGACGCCGGCTCCGGATCTGGCGATCGAAGGTCACACCAGCGATCAACTGCTGGCCGACTTGCTGGAAAAAACCGAGGCACCGCGACTCTGATGCTGATCCCTGCGCGCCCGCTGATCTGGTTCACCGTGCTGGTGCTGTTGCCCAGCGCGGTGGCCGTATCGTGGTGGCCGGAATTTTCGCGCGTTTGGATGCTCGCACTGGGCGGCTTCGGCGTTCTGCTGGGTCTGGATGCACTGATGCTCGTGGCGACGCGGAAACCGCATGCCCATCGCGTTGTGTCCCATGCACTGGCTTTGGGTGTCCGGCGTTCAGTGAAGCTGCACATCGAGAATCGGTCGCGGCGCGGGCTTCGGATTGATGTCTATGATCATCATCCGAACGATTGCGAGATCGAAAACCTGCCGCAGACCATCGATCTGGCCAGCAGCAGCTTTGCCGAGACGACCTATCCGATCCGGCCGATCGAACGGGGTGACCACCAGTTTGGCTCCATCGAAATGCGGCTGGGTTCCGTGCTGGGCTTCTGGCAGCGCCGAGTCCATGCCGGAGCTGCCACAACCATCAAGGTCTATCCCAATTTTGCGGCGCTGACCCGGTTTGCGCTGATGGCAACCGATCACCGTTTGTCGCAGATCGGCATTCTGCGTCGTCGGCGACGCGGACTCGGGCTTGATTTCCAGCAATTGCGCGAATATCGCGAAGGTGATGCGCAGCGCCAGATCGACTGGAAGGCCACGTCGCGCATGAACAAGCTGATCTCGCGCGAGTATCAGGACGAGCGCGATCAACAGATCCTCATCATGGTTGATTGTGGCCGGCGCATGGTCGCCCGGGACGATCAGTTGTCCCACCTCGACCATGTCTTGAATGCGGCGCTGCTGCTCGGCTACGTCGGGCTGCGGCAGGGTGATGCGGTCGGCTTGATGACGATTGCCGGCGAAGAGCGTTACCTCGCGCCACGCAAATCGATGGCTGCCATCAATCAGATGATGTCGGCGGTGTACGACATCCAGCCCAGTGCGCAGATGCCCGATTTCTACAACGCCGCCGTGTCGCTGATGGTGCGCCTGCGCAAACGGGCGCTCGTGGTGATCGTCTCGAACCTCCGCGACGAGGACGAAGAAACGCTGATGCCGGCGATCCGTCTGCTGCGCAAGCGCCACTTGGTGTTGGTGGCGAGCTTGCGTGAAGCGATCCTCGGGCAGGCACTCGCTGCCCCGGTTCAGCATGCCGATGATGCCGCCACACACGCCGCTGCGGCCGACTATCTGGAACGGCGGGGCCGCGAGTTCAAACGTCTCGAGGCCGCACACATTCCCTGCGTTGACGTCGAGCCGCAGGGATTGGCGATGGCCATGGTCAACCGATACATCGACCTGAAGCGAAGCGGCCGGATGTAGCGCCTTGCTGCTTCGCAGGCGCGAAGCCCCAAGTGCAGCAGTGCTTACCTAAGCCCCCACCCAACCCTCCCCCGACATCCGACATCGGGGAGGGTTGTCGTTCTGAAATCGCTCTGAGGATTCCCCTGTGGGAGCGGCTTCAGCCGCGATGGGGTGCTCGCCCCGGGCCCTGTGGGATCTGCTTCAGCAGCGATAGGGTGCTCGCGGAAAGCCTGTCGCATCGTGGCCGATCCCATGCCCATGTGGCGACAGCAGACAGCGCTCACCGGACACTTCATCTGCAGCGACGCGTTGCGCTCCCATCCACTGCTGAGAAATGTGATGACACTGGTGTCAATGAAGCGCGTCGGCGCTTGCTTGTTGTTTTGCCTCGGAGGAATTGTGGGCACATCGTATGGCGCAGTCGACGGGATGCCCGAGCAGGTACTGGCGCACATCGCCGCGCGTGAATACTACGCCAGCGCTCATGATCAGGGACTGCAAGCACCGAACCGGGCGCAGGGATTTCGTACCCACTTCCGAGACGACGGGATCCAACTGGTCGAACGTGACCCGAAGGCGTTGCCACTGCTGCGCTTGAGCCTCGTGCAATGGGGGCGCGCCAATGACCTGCAGTGGGTCGATCCCGGCTTGCTCGTGGCCAAAGAGGTTCGAGTCGAGCGCCGAAGCAAGACGCTCACCGAGTGGTACGTCAACAGACCAGAGGGGCTCGAACATGGCTTTGATCTGGCCGCCGCGCCGCCCGGGTACGGCGAACTGGAGTTTCATCTTGAGAGTGATCGGCCAGCACATCGTGTCCACGCCGATCTGATCGAGTTCGGAAGTGGCGAGAAGTCGCTGCGCTACAGCAAGCTCAGGGTCTGGGATGCCAACGGCAGAATCCTTCCGGCACACATGGACGTCAGCGGCACGCATGGTGTCGTGATTCGCGTCGACGATACCGGCGCGCATTATCCAGTCACGATCGATCCACTGTTGACGCGAACCGCCGATATCGTTCGCAACGGCGGACAGAGCGGCGCTGAGTTTGGAACCCGCATTGCCAGTGCGGGCGATATCAACAACGATGGGGTAGACGATCTGGTCGTGGGCGCCTTCCGCTTTGACAGCAACGGGCTCACCGACAATGGCGCAGCATTCGTCTACCTCGGTCCCGACTTCACTACTTCGACATTCTTGAGCACCAATCAGGCGGGCGCCGGCTTTGGCGCTGGCGTCGGCGGCGCGGGTGACTTGAACCTCGATGGCTTTGACGATGTAGTGATTGGTGCGCCCGGATTCGATGGCACCGCGGGCAACAACTCCGGGGCAGCCTACGTTTACTTCGGCGGCGTCGGCGCCTTGGAGCAGACGGTCGATGCCACCATCATGGGACCGAATGCGTCGGCCAATATGGGTGCCGCCGCTCGGGGTGTGGGTGATGTGAACAACGACGGGATCGATGATCTCGCAGTTGGCGTGCCCCGCTACAACCCGGGTGGTCAACCCGATCGGGGCGGCGCATTCATCTACTATGGCAGCGCCAGCTTCGACACCACGGCGGATGTGGTGTTGAACATCAATGATGTGTCGGTCAACAGCGGCAACTCGCTCGCCAGCGGCGATGTCAATGGCGACGGTCATGGCGACGTGATCGTGGGTGCCACGGGCTATGAATCGAATGGCACCTTGATCAACGAAGGCGCCGCACTGGTGTTTCTGGGCAGCGCAGGGCCCATCGATAACTCGGCGGACGCCATCCTGCGCTCCGGACAGGCTGGTGCCACAGGCGGCGCCTCGGTCGCGGTGGGCGATTTTAATGGTGATGGCTTTGGTG
>JBEIPT010000141.1:0-8897 GCA_040376895.1 Lysobacteraceae bacterium
CGAAGTAATACCCGTAGGTATACGTCACTTCGGTCAATGCCTGATCGTGCGTCCGTTGCCAACTGGCACCACCGTCGTTGGAGCGGTAGATCTCGAGCCCGCGGATGTCGGTGTTGAACAATGCTGCCTCGGCATCGTTCAACGCCGAAACCAGGTCGGCCACTTTCAACTCGTCCTTGCGAATACGCTCGATCAAGGTCTTGGCGTCGATCTCGGTATCGAGATCGTTGCCACGGATGAATGCTTCGATCTCATCCGGGTCCTGGCGCAGGAATTCTTGCTTCGACATGGTCTTGAGCCGCCGGGGGGAAAGCGGCCGATCACCGAGATCCTGTTCGCTGGCCGGCAGGTTTTCCCAGTTGTCGACACTCGCGTACAGCACACCAGGTTGGCTCGACACGGCAAGACCGATGCGCCCAACGTGTTGGCCCTGGGGGAAACCGTTCACGGCCTTGGCCCAGGTCTTGCCGCCGTCCGTGGATTTCCAGATCGCCGAACCGTCACCGGATTCCTGGAACTTCCAGGGGCGGCGCGTGCGTTCCCAGGTGGCCGCATACATGGTCTGCGGATCGTTCGGATCGAACGCGAGGTCGATTGCGCCGGTATTTCCGTCGGTCTTCAGGACGTGGTCCCACGTGGCGCCGTCATCCCCGGTGCACAACACGCCGCGGCGACCGCCTTCGCTGTACAGCTTGCCGAGTGCGGCAACGCAGACCCGCTTGCCATCGGCCGGATGAACCAGCACACGTGCAATACGATCGACATCGGTCAGCCCGACATGCCGGAACCGTTCGCCGCCGTCATCGGAGACGAACACGCCCATGCCGCCATAGTTCGAGCGCGCGGAATTTGGTTCGCCGCTGCCGATCCAAAGGCGCAGGGGATTGTTCGGATCGACGGCGATGTCGCCGGTGACCATGGTCGGCAACTGATCCGACAGCGGCGAAAAACTCACGCCGTTGTTGGTCGTTTTCCACACGCCGCCGGTTGCATAGGCGATATAGAAACCGTAGGGCTGACCCGGAATGGACTCGACATCAACCACACGCCCGCCCTGGATGGTCGGACCAATCGAACGCCAAGGCATGCCGTTCAGAGGGGATGACTCGGAAAGTGCCTCATGGCTGGCATAGGCCTGCCAGTGCGGATCGGCCGGGTCCTTCGACTCGAACGGCTTCGACTCGAACGCTTGGGTCAAGGTCGGGCACAACAACGCGATCAAGGTGATCGCCAAAGGCTTCTGGATCATGGGCTCCCTCCGGGCAAGCCCCGAACATATCGAACACTGGGGTCAACCGCCAATACCGGATGGGATGGACGCTGCCTCCTCTGCGCCGCCGACCTGGATCAGAATGTCGATTCGGTCCGCACGACCCATTGCAAGGATTTCAGGCTGCTGCCGCCGTCGAGTGGCGTCGCCAGATCGATGTGGATGACCTTGCCCAACGATCCGCGGGTATTGAACAAGCGCAGGCCGATACCGACGTCGGCCAAATGGCCCGAAGGGTCGGCACGGCCATCGAATCGGGCCGAACCCGCATCGACAAACACCGCGCCGCCAACTCGAAACAGGCTCCACGGGTACCACTCGGTGTAAAACCGTTGCTCGGCAGTGAACAGCCTCAAGCGATCACCACTGGCATATCTCAGCGGATACCCGCGAAGCCCGGTGTCTGCGCCAAGAAACAGCGTGTGGTCGGCGTCGAGTTTTCGACCGATGTCGAACCGGTAAGCGAGATGTGTGGTCGTGAAATCGTTCCAGCGATAGTCGTATCGCATCCGCATGGCACTGAGCGCATCGACCAGATGATCGTCCTGGCGGCGCCCGTTCATGCCCGCCTCCAGCCCGAACGTTGCATGGTCGCCGACCCGTACGGTCCGGCTGACGGCAAGACGGTAGATCCATGCGTCGTCTGCGGCTCCGAACGCTTCGCGACTCGCGCCAACCCGCAGCGACGCCTGCCAGCCCAACTGAATGTCCTCGGTACGTCCGATCAGATCGCGGTTACGCGTTATGGCGAACTTGTCTTCGGCAAACTCGATGCCCACGAAGGGATACACCAGATCGCGGTCCTGAAGGCTGGCCGCAAACTCGGGCGGGCTGCCCGGCAACGCGTCGAACATGGCCTGATCGCTGGCCATGCCGACCGTCCAACGCAAGGCCTTGGTTCGCTCGGGTGTGGCGCGGCCCAGATCAGTCGCCTTGCCGAAGACAATTTCGTGCGCCTCGGCATCCACCTCGAATCCCTCGCGGCGTTCGCCCAGTTCGTATCGGTACTCGTCACGCAGGTCGGCGGTGCCTCGCACGGCAAAGGACCAAGGCGTGTCGAACGCATAGAACGGCCGCTCGACCGACGCCGTCCATGCGCGACCATCCGAAGTGTCCTGGAATGCCAGACCCGCCTGCCAGCGCATGCGTCCTAGTTCTGGCGTGGCGAACCCGAACTGGTTGCCACTGCGGTCGACCGAATCGAATTTGCTCGCCTCGATCTGGTATCCCGTACCGAGCAGATTGGATTCCTTGATGCCGTACGTCGACCGGTTCTGACCTCCGCTGCGTCCGTAGGACACTTCGAGTTCCAGACTCCAGAGATCCCTTGTCCGCACATCAATATCGGCCAGGCCGTCATGGACGGCCACCACACGCACGCTGGCATCCTGGAATGCGGCTTTGGCACGCAACAGCCGCTCCGTTTCTGCGAGCAGGCGTGGCTGCAACAGATCACCTTCCTCGAACAGCAACACCCGTCGAATGCTCTGCTGTCGTGAATCGATATGCAGTGCGTTCGCGAGGCGATAGAGGCGGCGATCCTCACCGGGCTGGGTCAAATCGAAGACATCTCCCGGCTGCGTCCGGATCACACCGATCCGTGTCCCTTGTGCGACCAGGGCTTTGAGGTCGAACGGCTCCGTTTCGCCGGCGCGGGCGAGGCCACTGACCATCAGTGTCGCTGCGCAGAGGTTGATCAGACATCGCATGAAGAGGCTCCTTGCCATCCATGCGTTCATGCTGACTCGCCCCAGCGCGCAATACGCTTGATCGGGCGTCAGTTTTGGGGTTTCGCGAAAATATGCTGCTTCTGGACGTACGATGGCGCACAGACACGCACGCGACACATTGATCGCAACAATGCCCGAATCCGCAGGTTATCTGCGGCGATGAAACCACCCGGCCGCCAGAAGCAAAGCGAAGATTGCGACGATGCGAGCGGGTCCACCGAGGCTGGGCACCTCGATCGGCACCAGCCCACGCAACAGTGCGGTTGCATCCTTGCCCTCAGTGACAAAGGCCTGGACGCCATCTTCGAGCACGAACGGCTCGCTGATCCGGAACGCCGGTTCCTGGATGCGCTGCGGATTCAGCCTCGGCTCGACTGCGGCCATGTCGAGGACCACCCGACATCGCGCCTCGCCGCCAGCGGCAATCACCGGAAACTGCACACGGAGGCAGGCGCCTTCCAGACGCAATGTGCATGCCTCGGTCATGGACTCGGCCCCCCGAATGATCAAGGAGCGACGCGGGTCGACGGGAGCGGTCATATCAGGCTGACAGCCCGATTCCACTTGAGCACGCGATACGGTTCGCGTGCCCGAGTTCAGAATCCTGAGTTCGGCAAGCATGGAACCCGGCGGCATCGAGATCGGTTCGGGTCGATCCGTGACTCGGACCGCTGCAACCCTCAGGGGGCTGGCGCTGCCGATCAGCAGCTTCTGTTTGCAGGTCACCGCCGCCACGTCCTGCGTACACAGGCGCATCGACAATGAGCCCCTGCTCGTCACGGGACGGCTGATGCGATAGGTGCATATACGGGACTCGCTTGGCGCAAGCGTGCCGACCGGAATCACCAGGCGCTGACCACTCCCGAATGGTTTGACTGACCAGGGGCCACAACCGGGATCAGCACTTTCGGCTTGAAATTCGGTCAGTTGCTCGAGCCCCTGTGTGACCTCTGCAGTCAGCACAGCCGGACCCGCCGCACCGCGGGATCGGGCCACGGCAAATGACCATTCAACCGTCGAGCCAGGCTCGACTGCCAGACGGATCGGGTTCGTGTCCGCCAGCACCACACGATCGTCGTTGGCATTCGCGAATCCCACTGCCCCAACAAGCATCAAGAACATTGCACTGCGCATTCAAACCACTCCAGGGTAACCATGAGTGTTCGACGCCCGACGCGAGGCAATCCCCCAATCGGTTGCTCAGGACTTCCCCGGTTCAGTCGTATCGGCAGTTTCGTCGCACGAGTCGTCGGTCGCGGCACACACTTCAACCGGCGCGCCCAGCTGCCCCTTGCGATCGATGGTTTGAATGGTGAACCGCCAACGCCAGTAACGGTCGGCATCGGCAGGGGGCGGCGAACTCCAACCCCACGAAATGGTGCCCTTACCGTCATCGTCGACAAAGGGTCTGAGCGGCCTGTTCGGCAGGTAGGCAGGATCCGGTCCGTTCGCCGAGGGATTGACCAGCAAACCGAGTCGGTTGAGCCGACCGCTCCCGCCGTTGCCGAGACGCACGGTCACACTGATCAAACCTGTGCCATCGCACGAACCCATGCCATGAATGGCTGGAATGAAGTTGACACGTTCCACCACCAGCGTTTCCGCAGTCTTGTCCGGAGCCTGCATTCGTGCGCGTGCGGCCTTGAACGCCGGCGCTCCGGAGAATGAGCAGGCCTCGACGCCAACACTGGCCAGGAGCAGCCACGCGACCCAGACCGTTGCGGAAAGACGCATGCGGATCAGCCCGGAATCTCGGCTTCGACCAGCAGCGCCAGCAAGTTCAGCGACTGCTGCCAGCCCAGATAACACGCAGCGGTCGGGATAGAGTCTGGAATACCCTCCTGGACGATCGTGACTTCGGTGCCGACAACGGTTTTCCGGAACTCGGCAGTCATGATCATTTCGCCGGGCAGATTCGTGTCGTCGAACGCATCGGTATGGCGAATTCGCTCATTCGGGATCAACTCGAGGTAACGGCCACCGAAGGAATGGCTTTGGCCATTGGACAGATTCGTGAACGACATGCGGTAAATCCCGCCAACCCGCGCGTCCAGTTCGTGGACTTTCGCCGTGAAACCGTGCGGTGGACTCCACTTGACCATCGCATCGGGATCCAGGAACGCGCGATAGACACGTTCGGGCGGTGCACACAGCACTCGATGCAAACGGACGGTTCCAGGCATGACGACGCTCCGCAATTCAGGTCACTGGATGCTGCCAGCCAGAGTTCGGGAAGTCGATGGGCCGGAAGGCTGCCCGCGCTATACTCCGGGGCTTTCCCGTATGTGCGGCATCGCCATGAATGCTCTGACGTTTCAAGATGTGATCCAAACCCTGAACCGATATTGGGCTGACCAGGGCTGTGTCCTGATCCAGCCGCTGGATACGGAAGTCGGCGCCGGCACGTTCCATCCGGCGACCTTCCTGCGCGCCCTCGGTCCGGAGCCCTGGCGTGCCGCCTACGTGCAACCGTCCCGCCG
This sequence comes from Lysobacteraceae bacterium, assembly GCA_040376895.1. Lineage (GTDB taxonomy): Bacteria > Pseudomonadota > Gammaproteobacteria > Xanthomonadales > Ahniellaceae > Ahniella. Next base: position 5,481 of record JBEIPT010000141.1, read on the forward strand.
TCCGACCGACGGTCGGTACGGTGAAAATCCGAACCGCCTGCAGCACTACTACCAGTATCAGGTCGTTCTGAAGCCGAATCCCGAGAACATCCTTGACCTCTACATCGATTCGTTGAAGGCGTTGGGCATTGACCCTCTGACGCATGACCTTCGGTTTGTCGAGGACAACTGGGAGTCACCGACCCTGGGCGCATGGGGCCTGGGCTGGGAGGTCTGGTTGAACGGCATGGAAGTCACGCAGTTCACCTATTTCCAGCAGGCCGGCGGTCTGGATTGTCGTCCGGTCACCGGCGAAATCACCTACGGCCTGGAACGGCTGGCGATGTACCTGCAGAACGTCGACAACGTCTATGACCTGATCTGGGTGAAAGGTCCTCAGGGTACGGTCACCTATGGCGACGTCTATCACCAGAACGAAGTCGAGCAGAGCACCTACAACTTCGAGCATGCGAACGTCGAAGAATTGCTCAAGTGGTTCACGGTGTGCGAGCAGGAAGCCCTGAAGCTCGTCGAGAAGGGACTGCCGCTGCCGGCCTACGATCAGGTCTGCAAAGCCAGCCATAGTTTCAACCTGCTGGATGCCCGTCGCGCCATCAGCGTGACCGAGCGCCAGCGTTACATCCTGCGCGTGCGCACCATCGCCAAGGCGGTGGCCGAGTGTTACTTCGCACAACGCGAACGCCTGGGCTTTCCCGGCGTGAAGGCTTGAGGGACAGACCATGAACAAGAATCTGCTGATCGAACTCGGCACTGAAGAACTGCCCCCGAAAGCCCTCGACGAACTGTCACAGGCATTTGCCGACGGCATCGCTGCAGGCCTCGCAAAACGCGGTGTCGCGTTTTACGAAGCTGGCGTGATGGCGCTGAATTCGCCCCGTCGCCTGGCAGTCCACATTGAAGACGTGGCACTGACGCAACCCGAGCAGAAGCTTGAACGTCGGGGCCCGGCGATGAACGCCGGCATCGGCCCCGATGGTCAGCCGAGCAAGGCGCTCATTGGCTTCGCCGCAAGTTGTGGCGTGACCGTCGAGCAACTCGAGAAACTCGAAACCGACAAGGGCTCATGGTTTGTTCACCGTTCCACGAAGGAAGGCTCGACGACTGCGGCGTTGTTGCCGGAGATCATCGACGAAGCGCTGAAGGCGCTGCCGATCCCCAAGCCCATGCGCTGGTCCGACAAGGAATTCCAGTTCGTGCGCCCGGCCCACTGGCTGGTGGTGCTGCTCGGCGATGAAGTGGTGCCGGCCACCGTACTCGGCATTACCTCCGACCGCATGAGTCGCGGCCACCGGTTCCATCATCCGCAAGCGGTCTGGATCGGCAACGCCGATTCGTACATCGACAGTTTGCGCGCCGCACATGTGCTGGTCAGCCCGAACGAACGCCGTCAACGTGTCCAGGCCGAAGTGGAGCGGGTTGCCGGCGCTACCGGCGGACGCCCTCGCCTGCGCGATGCCTTGCTCGACGAAGTGAAGAATCTCGTCGAGTGGCCGGTTGCGATTGCCTGCACGTTCGAGCGTGAATTCCTGAAAGTGCCGCAGGAAGCGCTGATCATGACGATGGAAAGTAACCAGAAATTCTTTCCTGTATTCGATGCGCATGGTCAGTTGACCGAACACTTCATCGGCATCGCGAACATCGAGAGCCGGGACCCGTCGGAGATCCGCAAGGGTTACGAGCGGGTGATCCGGCCGCGATTTGCCGACGCCAAGTTCTTCTTCGACGATGACCTGAAGACGCCGCTGGCCAGCCAGCAGGAAGCGCTCAAGAACGTGACCTACCAGGCCAAACTCGGCTCGGTGTGGGACAAGGTCTGCCGGGTTGCCGAGTTGGCGCGTGTGATCGCAGGTCGGGTAGGCGTCGATGCGGCGTCTGCCACGAAAGCCGCAGCACTCGCCAAATGTGACCTGATGACGCGGATGGTCGGCGAGTTCCCGGAACTGCAAGGCATCATGGGCCGCACTTACGCTCTGGCGCAGGGCGAGTCACCCGCGGTGGCCGCGGCGCTGGACGAGTTCTATCAGCCGCGGTTTGCCGGTGATGCCATTGCTCCGAGCCCGCTCGGCCAAGTTCTTGCACTCGCCGAGAAGCTCGACACGCTGGCCGGCATGTTCGCCATCGGGCAGAAGCCCACCGGCAACAAGGATCCGTTCTCGTTGCGTCGCAACGCCTTGGGTTTGGCCCGCACTCTGGTCGAGGGCAGATTGGACCTCGATTTGCGGGCACTGCTTCTGGACGCGTTGTCACCCCTGGCGCAGGAGAAAGCTTCGACGCTCGCCGATGAACTGTACGAGTTCGTGCTCGAACGCCTGCGTGGCTACTTCGCTGAACTTGGCACCACGCCCCAACAATTCGATGCGGTGGCCGCCCTGAAACCGGTCAGCCTGCTCGACTTTGCCGAACGTCTGCGTGCCGTACGTGCGTTCAGTGCTCTGCCTGCGGCCGAGAAACTGGCTGCCGCGAACAAGCGCTGCGGCAACATTCTCAAGCAGGCTTCCGAGAAGAACGAACCTGTGCCGGATGTCGTGCTGGCCGCAGCACTCGAACTCGACGCCGAGCGCGCGCTCGCGTCTGCACTGGCTTCGGCGCAGACCGACACCTCGCCGTTGTTCGCAGCCCGCGACTATGTTGCGGCTCTGACGCGACTCGCCGAGCTGCAGGCACCGATCGACGCGTTCTTCGATGGCGTGATGGTCATGGATCCGGATGCCGCCAAGCGGGCCAACCGACTTGGCCTGCTCGCGCAGATGCGTCGGCTGTTTACGCAGGTGGCGGCGATCGATCTGCTGTAAGGATCTTGCCGGACGGGGCATGCTGCGATGCAGCTTGCCCCATGGTCCACTGGTGACGGGACGGCGGCTGTGGCCCAGTGTGCACTGGCTCACGGGAGGATTGTCCATGTCGCTGTCGCTGCTGGTTCAACGTTGTCGTATTCCGGCGCTTCTGTTCGGTTTGCTCGTGTGCGTGATGCCTGTGATGGCACAGACCGAGGTCACGGGATTCGGCAGTAACCCCGGCAATCTGCGGATGTTCAAGTACGTGCCCGCGGGTCTGCCGGCGAACGCGCCCCTGGTCGTCGCATTACATGGTTGCGCCCAGTCGGCGGCGAGTTACGACTCGGAGACTGGCTGGCAGCTGCTGGCCAATCGGTGGCAGTTTGCGTTGCTGCTGCCTCAACAGCAGTCGGCCAACAACTCGAGCAGTTGCTTCAACTGGTTTGAAGTGGCGGACACCACCCGCGGCCAGGGTGAAGCACTGTCGATCAAGCAGATGGTCGATCGAATGATCGGCGACCATATGATCAACACAGGTGATGTGTACATCACCGGCCTGTCGGCCGGCGGCGCGATGACCGCCGTGATGCTGGCGACCTATCCCGATGTCTTCGCCGGCGGCGCGATCGTCGCCGGATTGCCG
>JBEIPT010000573.1:0-1946 GCA_040376895.1 Lysobacteraceae bacterium
GTAGTTCTCCCGTCATTCCCGCGAAAGCGGGAATCCACCAGAGTGCGGCGGCGACTGGTTTCCCGCTTTCGCGGGAATGACGGAGTGGGGTGTTGCCGGCGTCAGCGGCAAAGTCTGTCGCGTTGCATCAATGGAACCGGAAGCACTTTCTTGATGTCGTCATGGAGAGAAGCGAAGCGACGCGGCAATCTCATGCTTGCCTCAAGCGTGGTCGGCCGTATGAGATTGCCGCGCCCTTCGGGCTCGCAATGACGGTGATCCTTGAGCCTGCGTTCACAACGAACCTGCCGATTGTGCTCGAAGTACCGTATTCGGAATCAGTCACTACAGTGAGGTTGAACTCGGCGAACGATCGAGCCTCAGGACTATTCGAACCCGTTGCCCAGCAAGGGCCGCATCTCGAAAGCGCCTAGGTCATGCGTCGAGGCGCTGCCCAACCGATTCGGTACGGCCAGATTATCGGTGCTGCCGAACGGCTCGAGGTCAGCACCCGCGACCAGCATGGTGTCGCCGGGGATCGCCGCGCCGTCACAGGCATCGATCGCCACGTCACCATCGGCTGGGCGGTAGTCGTAACCCGCGCGGTGCACGAATCGATACGGCAAACCCATCTGCAACGATCGGGTTGCCGACGGAGGGAACGGGCCGGGCCCCATCACACAGTCATACAACACGATGTTCGGTTGATTGCCGGTGGCCATGCTGTTGCCGACGCGCGGTTCGATGATCGATGAGTACACCGACACCTGAGTGGTTGCGGCCGTCTCGGCACCGAGTTGCAGTTCCGCGCGCGATACCGAACCGCCATCCATACGGTTGTCCGCCATCGTGACGTGACGCAGCACCACACGACTCTGGTTGTTCGTGTTGCTGATCCGCACCGTGCCGCATGAGCCGCTACTCGCCGTGCACTGGTTGTCGGCCAACACGACCGATTCCATCGTCAGCTGATTCGTCAGACCACTGGCACCTGCTTGAACGTAGCTGTCGATGATCGAATCCCGGCCGATGTTTCGGCTGATCATCGCTTGCCCAATATAGGCATAGGCGCCGTTCCACAACGAAATCGCGCCGCCGGCAAATGCCGCCGTGTTGCCGGAAATATGATTGCAGCCGAAAGCCCCCTGGCAAATGATCGGCCAGCCGACAAACACGGGATGCCGATACATCTGCAATGACGCGCCGAACAAGTAAACCGCACCGCCATAACGGCTGGCCGTGTTGTCGCGCAGGGTTGTTTCGCGAAGCGTGACCGACGTGAAACCGTTCGCGTAAATGCCACCACCATCATGTGCGCTGTTCTGTTGGATTCGCACGCCTGACAGAGCAGGGTAGGGTTCGAATACATCGTAGGTCAGCGACACGCTCGAGACTTCCGCCGAACGCGAGGCCGTGCCGGTCGCGTAGATGGCGCCACCTTGTTGATCACCACCGAGCATGGCACTGTTCTGCTGCAGCAACACATCGGCGATGTCCATACGCAGCGCAGCTTCGTCCACGTAGATCCCGCCCCCCTTCGTGGCCTGGTTGTTGCGAACGACCGTGCCTCGATACAGCAAGACCATCCCGCCGTTGCCGGTCACCGCAATACCGCCACCCAGTTGCGCCATGTTGTTGCGGATCACCGAGTCATGGATCAACACCAGGCCGGTGCCGTTTTTCCAGATTCCGCCACCGGCAAGGAGGCTCGCGTTACCGCCCAGTGAGATCTCCACCTGGCGCACCGTCAGTCCATCTCCGGCATCAACAAACAGGACGGAACTCACGCCGTTCCCTTCAATGCCATGGCGCAGCCCCGGTGTCGGGTTCGGCGCGCTGCAGTTGGCATATCCGCCTGCGATTTCCAGTTCATCACTGATGCTCGCGGCAATCCCGCCGTAATTCGTACTGAGCAGCAGGAAATCCTTCCCGGGATTGGCGTTGGCGGCGTTGATGGCGCCACTGAA
>JBEIPT010000229.1:0-6304 GCA_040376895.1 Lysobacteraceae bacterium
CTGCAATCGCATCACCATCGCATTCACGCCGAACGCCGGGTCGAACCTGGAGCCGGTGACACTGAATCTGTCGCGTCCCGATGGTGTTCCCGCCACGTGCCAGTACACGCAGGAATTCACCTCGTGCCCGACGGGCACGACGGCCGTTGCCGGCAATGCCCGCACCTGCCAGTTGCCGTCCGTGATCACGGGCACGATGCGTCTGACGAATGACGCGACGTACTTGATCGCTGGCAAAACACAGGTTGGCGCTGGACGCAACACGAATCCGGGTACCTTGATCGTCGAGCAGGGCACGCAGCTTCAGGGTCGTGGCGGCGCCGTTGACTATCTGGTTGTCAACGCAGGCAGCAAGATCTTTGCCGAAGGCACGAAGGAAAATCCGATCGTCTTCACCGGTCCGACGAACACGCCAGGCTCCTGGGCCGGGCTCGTCATCGCTGGCAACGCTGCCGACAACACCTGTCGTGGCTCAACCGCCTGTACGTTCGAGGCTGATGCCGACGTAACCTACGGTGGCGTGTCCCAGCAGGGTGGCAATCTCGTGTCGGATGACGCAGATTCTTCCGGTGTCCTGCGTTACGTGCAAATCCGTTATGCCGGTCAGGAAATCCGCCCGAACGAAGAACTCAACGCGCTGACGATGCTCGGCGTCGGTAGCGGTACGACCATGGATCATCTGTCGGTATACGCCGGCAAGGACGACGCCTACGAATGGTTCGGCGGTTCCGTCAATGCCAAGTATCTCGTTGCGATCGCAACCGAAGACGATTGCCTGGACAGCGCCAACGGCTTTCGCGGTCGTGTGCAATATGCGTACTGCAAGCAGACCGCTACGGCCGCCAGCGGCAGCCATGGCATCGAATCGGACAACAACGGCTCGTCGTTCGATCTGCTGCCGCGCACGCAGCCGAAAATGGCGAACCTGACGTTCATCCAGTCGAGCACGGGTGACGAAGCCATCCGCATCCGTCGCGGCGCAGCCGGAAACTACTTCAATGTGGTGGCCACGGCAGCTCCGACCGAGTGCCTGAACTTCAATGACACCGCCACCTACAACGCCTCCGGTTCGGCAGCGAATCCGCTGGCCAGTGGCGCCACGACGATGACCGGTTCGGCGCTGGGTTGTACGACGAACTTCGAACTGTCCGGTTCCGATCCGTTCTCGATCGAGTCCTGGTACAACCTGCAAGCCGGCAATTTTGTCGGTACGCCGGCCTCGATCAATATGACCGGTCGTTTCCCGAACTCCGGCTCGCCGCTGCTGAATACCGGCGTTGCCGTGCCGAACGACGCTTTCTTCGACCGCACGAGCTTCAAGGGTGCGTTCGAATCCGCCAAGAGCGATTGGACCCAGGGTTGGGCCTACGGCGTTGAATGATCGTTGCTGAAGAATGGTGTGCTTGCTTGGGAATGTAGCGTCTCGCCCATTTGCCCCGCATCGAAAGATGCGGGGCTTTTTTGTGGGGTTTGCCGTGCACCGTCAATTGCCACGAGGAGGGCGGTCACTTGCTCCGACATCCCGGCGTGCACGCGAAAGGGGCAATCCACTCGTCACCTGGTTCCGTCATTCCCGCGAAAGCGGGCATCTGCACGTTGCCAGGTTTCCCTTTTCCGTCATTCCCGCGAAAGCGGGCATCTACACGTTGCCAGGTTTCCCTTTTCCGTCATTCCCGCGAAAGCGGGAATCCATTCGTCACCGCGATCGGGTGGATTCCCGCTTTCGCGGGAATGACGGTGTTTCTGGTGGGATCGAGCGGGCAGTCGAATCTGGAAAATGCGTTGCAGAAGTAGTTCGAGAACCTGGTTCCCCATTATCTGTCGTTCGCGGGCCGTCGAGAAACCGCGCGTCGCCCGATCGATGCGAAAGCGGGCCTCTGCTCGTTGCCTCGTCGCCCATTTCCGTCATTCCCGCGAAAGCGGGAATCCATTCGTCACCGCGAGCGGGTGGATTCCCGCTTTCGCGAGAGTGACGGTGTTCCTCGAAGCGGAGGGATGGAGTCGCCAGTCGAATATGCGATGAGCCTGCAAGAGAGCGGCCGGAACCAGCCTCCAGAACAAGCCTGCAGGACGCGCCCGATCAGCCTTGTTTGAACTGCACCACTGCACGCGTGCGCGCCGCTTCAATCTGCCCATTGCGCTTGGCAGGCTCGAACTTCCAGCGCATCACCGACCGGATCGCGGCGAGGTCGAAGGTGCCTTCGGGTTCGGCGCGAACCACACGGATGTCCTTCGGATTGCCCGATTCATCCACCAGCAAGTCGAGTTCGACGACGCCCGACAAACCTTGGCGTTTGGCCTGTGGTGGATATTGCGCGGGTGCACGACGGACTACCATCGGAGCAATGAAGTCAACGGCCGGTTGTCTGGCCGGAGCGGGTGGTTCGACTCTTGCTACGGGTGCTGCGACCGGTACGGGGGTGGCCACCACAGCAGCGGGTCTGGGCGTGGCAGGAATGGTTGGAGCCGGTGTCTTCCTGGCAGACGGCGGAGATGCAACCACAGGTACCGCGGGCTTGGGTGATACGACGTTGGCAATCTCCTGCCTCTTGACCTCTGCACGTTCCGCTTCCTGTTGATAAAGCGTCACGCGCTCGCGCGATGTGTGCGTAATGGCCGAGCTGGCGTCGAATCGTTCCATCAAACCAACGATTCGCTCGGCTTCAGCAAGTTCGTCTCTGTCCAGTGCCAACTTGGCAGCCTGTCCCGCAAACGGCATCAGGTCGTAGAGCGCAACACTCAGGTCGCGATTGTCCGCAACAGTCTCGCGAAGTTCCAGAAACAGCTCGAACGAGTTATCGCCAGCCGGGGACAAGATGCGGCCTTCTTCCATCGCGATTCGCGCGCGCTCGCGCAAGTCCAATTCCGCGATTGCGGCCGGCGCAGCGATCGTGCCTGCCGGGGATTGCTGTTCAACCGGCGCGGCTGGTCGCTGTGGTGAGGGCGCGGCGATCTGATCAGGCGTTTGGCCGCAGCCGCTCAGCGCCAGGGCGACAACAATCAGGATCGGTCGATGTGTCTTCATGACAGGCTCCGTTGGGCAATCTGACATTAGGGAGCCAAGATGACCCGCTGACGACATTACGGTCAGCGAATGTGTCGGCACCTGTTGTCAAAAATGTCTCGCAAGACTGTCACGGAGCCGACGTTCGTCCGGGCTATCGTGCGATCCATGCAAACACTCCAGACGCAGGTCGCACATCGATTCCCGGGTTTGTTCCGGCCTGGCCTGGAACCTGTTTCGCGCCGATTGTTGCAAGTCTGGTCGCGATGGTCCGGACTTCAGGCATTGCAGGCGTTTCTGGATGCGAATGCTCACCTCCACGGTATGGCACTCGTCGACGCGGCTCTGAAGGAATTCGATGCCCGTTACCTGGTTGACGACGTCGAGCGTGAGCGGATTCCGCAGCAGGGCAGGGTGCTGGTCGTCGCCAATCATCCCCTTGGGGGACTCGACGCATTGTTGTTGATGAAGTGCCTGGCCGATGTGCGTCCCGATATCAAAGTGGTTGCCAACGATCTGCTGACGAGCATTCCGGGTTTGCGTTCGCTGTTGCTGCCGGTGCCGGTTCTGGGTGGTCAGGCAGCGCGCCGGGACCTCACCGCCATTCATGACGCTTTGGCAGCCGAACAGGCCGTGCTCGTGTTCCCGGCTGGCGCCGTGTCGCGGCTCAACTGGCGGGGTGTCGCCGATTTGCCCTGGCAAAAAGGTTTTGTGTCGATCGCGCAGAAAGCCGGTGCGCCGATCCTGCCCATGTACCTGGAAGCCCGGAATTCACCTGCGTTCTACGCCGCATCGATGGTGGCCCATTCGCTCGGCACGGTCATGTTGCCGCGCGAAATGACTAGCCGACGTGGCCTGCGCGCACCCATTCATATCGGCCAGCCATTGCCGACTCGAGATGTGGCCGAGATTCCCGGTTCACGTGCTGCCAAAGCGCAAAAACTTCGCGAGGCCGTGCACGACCTGCCGAACGGTCGAGTGCACTTTCCGGTGCGCACCGAAGCGCTTCGGCACAAGCCGGACCTGCGCTTCGTGCTGCGCGAACTGGATGCGTTGACGAATCTTGGCCGGACACCCGATGGCAAGCGGATCCTGCTCGGACGCCTCGACCCCTCGAGCGCGCTGACGCGCGAACTGGCCATTGCCCGTGAGCGCACGTTTCGGGCGGTGGGCGAAGGCACTGGTCTCGGCGCAGATACCGATCGGTTTGACGCACACTACGAGCAGATTCTGTTGTGGGATGACGTGAAGCAGAATCTGGTCGGTGGCTACCGCGTTGCGCGCTGCGAGCCTGTGCTCGCGCAGAAGGGTGTGTCGGGTCTCTACACCGCCAGCCTGTTCCAGTTTCAGCCTGAGCTCGTCGAGCGCTTGGGTGATGCGATGGAATTGGGCCGAAGTTTTGTTGTCCCCGAGTACTGGGGCAGCCGCAGCCTCGACTATCTTTGGTCGGGGATCGGCGCATACCTGCGCCAGTATCCACATATCCGCTACCTGTTTGGTCCGGTCTCGATGAGTGCCGACCTGCCAAAGGTCGCCCGACGATTGATGGTTGCCTACTACCAAAGATATTTCTGCGCCCAGTCCGGGCTGGTGACGGCGCGTCATCCGTTTGACACTGGTGTTGTTCCGGCCGTTTTCCGGCAATTGGATCAACGTGCCGCTGAAACCTTGCTGAAACAAAACCTGACCGCGCTGGGTGTGCGTGTGCCGACCCTTTACAAACAATACGTCGAATTGTGTGAGCCGGGCGGCGTGCAGTTTCTGGATTTCGGCACCGATCCAGCGTTCTGTGATGCCGTGGATGGCCTGGTGTGGGTGGATCTGGCGACCATGCAGGCACGAAAACGAGCCCGTTATCTGGAGACCGGCGCTGCCGCCTGAGAGCTGACACGCACCTGTCATGTGACACGCTGTCATCTTGCCGACACATTCCGGCAATAGGCTCCTTTCCCCGAGCATCCACCTTCACTCGGGAACCTGTCATGAAACCAGTTCGTCATCTTCTGTCTCTGGCCGTACTCGCCGGCCTGTCCTCGGCGGCCCAAGCCGAAATGAACCTCGACATCATCGGCGACAACGAAATTTCGTTCGAGGCCCTGATTCAGGGCGACTACAACCAGTTCGACAACGATTTCAGCTTCGAGCGACTGGACGGCGGCAGTCTTACGGCCAGCCAACAAGCAACGCTGGCAACGAACTTCGGCACGCTGGTGGATGACAACAACATGCGCCGATCGGAATTTGTCCTCAAGGGCAAAGGCCCGACCTATGACTGGACGGTCGGTTACGACTTCAGCACGCAAGGTGGCCGCGGCAAGTGGCTGGACGTGAACTACCGCAAGCGCCTGACCGCCGACTATGGCATCCGCATCGGTCAGTTCAAGCAGCCGAACAGCCTCGAAGAGTTGGCCACAACCCGCTACAACGATTTCATTTCGAAGGCAGTCACCACGAATGCTTACGCCATTGCCCGTCGCGTCGGTGTGGAAGCCCAGACCGGTGGCGCAAACTGGACCCTGACGGGTACGTGGTTCGGTCGCGAACTGACGAGCAACCTGAACGCCGGTGCCGGCTTCGGCGCGCGCGGCACGTGGGCACCGATCATGGACGAGCACAACACGGTTCATCTCGGTGTTTCGGCGATCCGCCACGATACCCGCAACGACCTGTACCGCAATCGTCAGCGTCCGGATGCCGACTTGGCGAACTTGCGCCTGGTCGACACCGGCGATCTGAAGGATGCCGACAACGTCACGACGCTCGGCCTCGAAGCTGCGTGGATCGGCGGTCCGGTCAAAGTGACCGGTGAATACATGAACAGCACCATCGCCCGTGATTTCGCCGAAGACTTCAAGGGCGACTCCTGGTACGTCTCCAGCGTCTGGAATGTCACCGGCGAAGCGTTCACCTACCGCCAGGGCATCTTCAACACCCCGCTGCCGGGCGATCCGGGCTACAAGGGTATGTACCAACTGGGTCTGCGGTACGACACCATCGACCTTGACGAAGGCATGGTCAACGGCGGCAAGCAGGATTCCCTCACCGCCGGCGTGAACTGGTACTGGCGCCAGAACCTCAAGGTCATGCTGAACTACGTGATGGTTGATGCCGACCGCGACGTCCGCATCAGCGGGGTCGCCTCGCCGATCCGCATGAGCAACGATCCGAACATTCTGGAAATGCGCGTTCAGATCATGCTGTAAGCGCGCTGGTTGTTGTATCGAACAACGCCGAAGCGGCTTCCGCTTCGGCGTTTTTTCATTCGAATCCGTTCCGGAACAGAACCGGCGAGGCAACCTC